>BAABWY010000005.1 GCA_040367435.1 Hyphomicrobiales bacterium 4NK60-0047b
TTCACGCTCAAGGGCGCGGAGTTGGATTTCGTCACCATCTGTTTGGGTGGACTGGTTTTTCAAATCATTTAGACTTTTGACAAGAGATTCTTCTCTGGCTCTGGCGATCTTTGCGTCATTTTCCATTGTGCGAACGATGCGGCGCATTTCCGTTCTAATTTGGAAATTCACACCGCGCAATTCTGAACGTACCTGAATGAGACGTGGATGAGATGAGAGAAGTGTGGCGCCAAGCTCGGCTAGAGAGCGCTGGATGCGGCTTCTTTGTTCGAATAAACGCTGAATTTGCTGGGAGCGCATTGTCTCTGTGGCGTTGGCGACTTCACCATCACGCTCTAACATTTCACGGATAAGTTTTGCGCGGATTTCTGAATCGGCTCTGCGTTCTCTTGCTGCGATGATCCGACTGTTTAGTTCTGTTAGCTGTTGACGATCTAGTGTGACGTTGGAACTGCTGGATTTGAAAATACCTTTTTTAGCACGGTATTGCGCAACGGCTGCTTCAGATGCTTTGACTTCTTTTTTAAAGTCCGCAATCAGGCGGGCAAGACGAATACTATCATCCTGGCTTTGCAAAACTTTTTCAGATCGTTGCCATTCTATATAGGCTTTGGCTAAACTGTTTGCGATGACTTCTGTTTCTTTAGGGTCTGAACTATGATAACGGATGCCGATTACTCTTGATTCAGCCAAGGGTACTACCTGGATGTCAGTGCTGATCATGTCAATGGCGAATTCTCGTTTAACCGCGTCGCTCATATCTTCATAATTAGGAAGGCTTGGGTTTTTCAGTTTTGAAAAAAATCCGCTTGTTCTTGACTTTATACCTTCGAGAAATTCTTCATTTTTTAAAAAACCATATTCATCAACAACTTTGGCAAGGATATCTCGAGATTGGATGACCTGGATTTGGCTAAAGATAGAGGCTTTATCGACTAGAGTTCTTTCTTGACTTCTGCCTGCAACGGGATTCTGGTAACTTGCTACAGGGGCGACGAGAACTCTTGCTTCCGAAACATAAAGCGGTTTCATTGAACTCATTAGAAAGAATGTGCCGAGGGCACAAAGCAAACTAAGTAAAATCATTTTCATCCACGACTGTTTAATAGAGTCGAAGAGGCTATTTATACTGAGTTCATTTGTGTTTGACATTGTTAATTCCGTTCTACCTAATTCCTGGCTACCTAATTCCTGGCTACCTAATCCCTGATGATACCAACCAAAATGGTTTCTTCACCAAAACATAACACCTCTTAACCTTAATTAGCTTACCAAAGGTTACATATCAGTATAAAAGCCGAGAAAAATTTATATTCGTATAATTTTAGAACAATATTAGATAAATTTTAACTATGTTGCTCCATCTTTACTCTTAAGTTTAATTGTATTTGTATGGGTTTGTAGCGTTATGAGTGTATTTAGGTTTTACCTATTGATCTCTCTTATGGTCATTTTTTCAGGATGTAGCCATAGAGATGGAGAATTTAAGAACCAGTTTGAATTAATTGGTGATCAAGATGTTATTCCTGAGCCGGTTGATGATAGCTCTCGAATTAGTTCTCTCAAAGATACTGGGTTCCGTTTTGGGTTAAGCGAGAGTTTTGGCTCTGAGGAAACTACTGGATGGCGCACACGTGTGGTCCACGCTATTCGCACCACTCAAAGAAATCAAGATTGGGATACATCCTATACTCATGCAGTTCGGGATGAGTTTAAATCCGTTTCATCTAATTATAATCCTGTCGAAGTTTATAAGCGCACTGGACAATGGCCCCTTCGTTACACCCTTGATACGGGTGATCGTCTTCGGGTGATTGTTTATAGCCAACGCACACTAACACGGACCTACACTGTAGATGATAGTGGCTACATTTCGGTACCTCTTGTTGGACAAGTTAAAGCGCGCGGTGTTAGCACCAAACAAGTGCAACGCCGTATCGCTGCTCGGTTAAAAGCCAAGTATTTACGAGATCCGAAAGTTTCGGTTGAAGTAGCAACATATCGTCCATTTTTCGTTCTTGGGCAAGTGCAGACAGCTGGGCAATATCCTTATGTTGTAGGCATGACTGCTGAAGTAGCTGCGGCAATTGCTGGCGGGTTTACTAGCCGTGCAAATGAACGCAAGTTCCGTGTTAGTCGTGTTTATAAGGGACGCCGCTACACTCTTTTGGTTTCTAAAAACTTCCCAATTTTCCCTGGTGATACGGTTTATGTGCGGGAAAGATTTTTTTAATTGATCCATTTTTATAAGCGTTTCATCAGTACTTAAACTTTTTCATTCTTTTTGCGTTATGTGATAGTTACATTTCCCCCTTATTGAGGGTGAGTATACTTTTCGCTTTTAATGATTGTTGTTTTACGAGAGTTTTCATGAGCCGGAATTTGCGAATAATCCATTGTTTGCGCGCACCTGTTGGTGGGTTGTTTAGGCATGTTGTTGATTTGGCGATAGAACAATCGTTAGTTGGGCACGAGGTTGGGGTTATTTATGATCGCTCAACCGTTAGTTCTTCTATTGCTCTACAGCTTGACCTGTTAAATCAACGGTGCTCTCTTGGTGTGCGTTCTGTGAACATGCCCCGGTTATTACATTATAATGATTTTACTGCTTTTCGTGCTGTGAAAAAATTTGCCATTGATGTTGACGCTCAAATTTTACATGGCCATGGGGCTAAGGGTGGGGCGTATGCTCGCCTTGCAAGCTCTTCTTTGAAAAAAAGTGGTCACACTTGTCTTAGTTTTTATACCCCTCATGGTGGTAGTTTGCATTACTCACCTTCCAGTTTAAAAGGAAAATTATTTTTAGGACTGGAGCGCACCTTAGCCAAACAAACAAATGGTTTGATTTTTGAGAGTGCCTATTCCTCAAATATTTATCATGAGGTTGTAGGCAGAGGATTTTGCCGGACAAAAATCATTCCGAATGGACTTAAAGGTGATGAATTTATTTCTGTTCCTCTCCACCCTGATGCCGCTGATTTTTTGTTTATTGGTGAGCTGCGTCATTTAAAGGGCGTTGATCTTTTGCTAAAAGCTTTTGCTTCTTTGTTAAACGAAGCTCCCTCAATTCGTCTTGCGATTGTAGGTGATGGTCCTGATATGCAGCTTTTTCAAAGCCAAGCAGAGACCCTTTCCATTTCTTCACAAGTTAAATTTCATGGACGGCTGCCAGCTCGAGAGGCCTTTACTCTTGGGGCTGTTATGGTTGTGCCTTCTAGGGCTGAAAGCTTTCCTTATATAGTCCTTGAAGCCGGTGCTGCTTTAAAACCGTTAATTTGTTCTGATGTTGGTGGTATTTCAGAAATTGTTACTGGGACTTCAACAGAACTTATTGTGCCTGAAGATGTTGAGGATTTATTTTCAGCGATGAAGCATTCACTTTCCCAGCCAGAGAGAATGATGTCTCAAGCTGAACAGTTACAAACATCTATAAAACAAAAATTTACAATCGAGCGAATGGCTTCAGATATTACTGATTTTTATTTATCAGCTCTCAAACGATGAGTATTGATCGCTTAACCTTTCACTATCATGAGCTTTTCACATTTTGATGCATCACTCCATTAGCACCTTCAAAGAAAATTAACTGGGGCATAACTGCCACTTCTCGCAGTTTTGTTATTAAATTTGATGTTTTTCATCAAAAAAATCGTGTATTCAACTGATTTGAATAGATTTTTAACTGTTGTACAAACCATTTATTAACTATGTTTTTAAAGATCGATAAAAATTAATTTTACCTTTAAATATTTTCATTTCTTTGAAGGTTTTTTTTCTTACAGTGTAGGCACTTCGGTGTTTTGTATTTAGTAGAGCTACATTTGTACAGTTAGTTGCGTATGTAGACTTAGTTGCGTTAAAGGGGTTGATCGGTATGTCTGATCAGAATCTAAAAATTGATAATGAATTTGAAAGCAAACCAGAAGAGCTTACATCTCCGAGGATCATAGCTTCAAATGATGATAACCCCAAATTTCATCATTTGAATTTAGGTGAAACCTCTTCGCTTATCTCTCCGATTGTTTTAAATGGCTGTTACCGCCTTCTGGAAATGCTCATTGTTATGGGCATTGGTATTGCCGGTTTTTATGCCTATGTTGATCAGGGAAGTTCTCTAAATTTCTTTCATTATTTATCTGGCATTTCAATTGTTTGTGTGATGCTTGCCTTTGTTTTACACACTGTCAATGTTTATAGCATTCAAGCATTTAACTCTCCTATTCGACAAACCCCTAAATTATGGCTTGGCGTAACTTTAGTGTTTGCGCTGTTTGTCACCGGTTTATTTTTCTTAAAAATGGGTGATACATTTTCACGTCTTTGGTTGGGCGCCTGGTATATTTTAAGTGTGCTCTCGCTTTTATTCGCACGTTTTGTTTTTGCTGCGTTTCTTAAAGAATGGTGCGCAGAGGGGCGTATTTATCGCCGGGCGGTTATTGTTGGAGGCGGGGACCATGGCGTTGCGGTGATTAAAGAGCTTGAGAGTTCTGAAAACACTGACATTCGCATTTGTGGTGTTTTTGATGAGCGCAGCGATGATCGTGTTCCCACCCATATTCAAGGTTATCCCAAACTTGGCAATTATGACGAACTTGTAGAATTTGGTAGAAAATCAAGAATTGACCTCTTAATCGTGACGCTGCCACTCACGGCTGAGGGTCGGATTATGAGTGTCTTGAAAAAATTATGGGTACTACCAGTTGATATTCGACTTGCTGCGCATACGACGAAACTTAGGTTTCGCCCTCGTGCTTATTCTTATATTGGCAATGTTCCCTTTATAGATATTTTTGATAAACCCATGGCTGATTGGGATTTTGTTCTTAAATGGATGTTTGACAAAGTGATTGCTATTTTTGCGCTTACTCTTTTGTCTCCTGTTATCATTGCTGCTGGGATTGCGGTCAAATATACCAGCAAGGGGCCGATTATTTTTAAACAAAAGCGTTATGGTTTCAATAATGAACTAATTGAAGTTTACAAATTTCGCTCCATGTATACTGACATGTCAGACGCTGATGCCTCCAAGCTTGTTACTAAAGATGATCCACGAGTTACACCTGTTGGTCGCTTTCTTCGTAAAAGCAGCATTGATGAACTCCCGCAGCTTATAAATGTTTTAAAAGGTGAGCTCTCTATTGTTGGCCCTCGTCCTCATGCACTTTCGGCGAAAGCTGCGAGCCAAAGTTACCATGATGTTGTTGATGGTTATTTTGCTCGCCACAGAGTGAAACCAGGCATCACTGGCTGGGCACAAATTAACGGTTGGCGGGGCGAAACTGACACAGAAGAAAAAATTCAAAAACGTGTTGAGCATGACCTTTACTATATTGAAAACTGGTCTATCTTTTTAGATCTCTATATTATGCTTTGCACGCCATATAGCTTAGTTTTTGATAAAGATAATGCATATTAAGTTGAGTTTAACATGAGCGTTACCACAACATTTGATCAACAAGAGTTAACTCTCTCTAACAGGCTTCATCAGGCTCTGTATCTTTTTGTTTGGCTAACGTTCTTTTTAAATGCCATTGTTATCAAAGAGCCAGCACCATGTGATTTATTCATGATGGTCTTTGTGGTCATCATGCCACTTTTCGGTATGGTTCGCATCCTTCCCCTTCATGCACTTTTTCTAGCTTGCTGGGCAATCATAATTGCTGGAGGGTTCATTGCAGCTGGGACACATGAGTTCTATTACGTCTCAGTTAAACACATGGTTATTTCGCTTTATTTAGCGATCTTCTCTGTCGCGCTAGCTGCCTTTGTTTCAAAAGATCCAGAGCAGAATTTAAAGGTTATTTGGAGCGGTTATGTTTGCGGTGCGATTATTGCCGCCCTCGCAGGGATTGTAGGTTATTTCAATTTATTCCCTGGAGCCTTTGAGCTTTTCACTAAATATCAACGTGCAAGCGGAACGTTTAAAGATCCTAATGTACTAGGGCCATTCCTTGTGCCAGCTTTTCTTTATTGTTTGCATATTTTGCTCACCAAAAATTTCCGAGATGGCCTCATAGCAACAGTACTAATGGGACTTTTTCTTTTTGCTATTTTAATGAGCTTTTCCAGAGGGGCTTGGGTTTTATTTGCTTTTTCAAGCGCTTTTTATATTTGCTTCTTTTTCTTCACAGCACGAGACAACAGGCAACGGGTTAAAACAATCACTCTTTGCCTTCTAAGCCTTATTGCTTTTGTTGGTATTATTACTGTTGCTTTGCAATCTCCAAAGGTTCAAGCGTTATGGAGTGAGCGGGCTTCTTTAAATCAAAGCTACGATGTTGGTGATCAGGGGCGTTTTGTAGGGCATAAAAAAGCTGCTAAGATTATATCGGAAAACCCTATTGGCATTGGCGCACTTTATTTTGGCTACTTTTACCATCATGAATTACCCCATAATTTGTATTTAAGCATGTTTTTAAGCACTGGCTGGATTGGCGGTGCGCTTTTTTTATTTTTAACGGGAGCCACGCTTTATTTTGGGGCGAAGATAATGCTTAGGGAAAGTCCTTGGATGCATTTCCATGGCATTGCTTACTGCTCCTTTGTTGGTTTGGCCTTAGAGAGTTACATTATCGACAGTGATCACTGGCGTTTACTGTACATTTTAATGGGGCTTATTTGGGGAGCTTATGGTTATTATCAATTTGAGGATAGCTCCTTGAAGAAACGATCCTCTGCTCCTCTTGCAGCTCAATGAAGTCGCACTTAACCTTCAGCGCTAGAGCATGTCGTTTTGTTTTTTGCGTGTGATCTTTTATTTGCGCTTCAATTACCTACACAGTAACCGCAATTTCACAAAACACGGTATCCACTTTTTGTGACACGCACTAGTTAAAGAACTTTAGTGCTTCTTGTTCCCACTTGTTTATCCAGTCACTTTTACAATCACCATAAGCATGACTATCGCCTGGGTGTTTTAACTGACATTCTGTTTTTAGATTTTGATATTTAAGCGCTATATCGTGGTGTAAACGTAGATAATCACGAAAAGCCAAGTGCCGGGCTATCGAGGTATCATTTTCTTGAAAGCAATGTAATTGAAATAAGCGGCTACTCGTCTCGGCATCATTTTTATAGGCATATCTTCGGCCGGCAATCCCGTTTTCATAACACCAAACATAGCCTATGGCCTCAATATTGTTTTGAGCCTTATCGAGCTCATCCAGACTTTTGACGACCCCTAAAAGGTCAATAATCGGCTTTGAACTGATGGATGAGATGGATGTTGAACCTATGTGATGCGCCTTGGTAAGGTTGTCACCAATAGCGATCTTTAATTGGGTTGTCTCATCCTCAGCCATATCTGGCCAAAATGGATCATGGGGAACAAGTTGAACTTCAATTGGTTTCGGCATTTATTATTCGCTCGCTCAATAAATTCAATATTTGTACTTATATTCAAATTAATTATTTATGTTCAACTATTTTCTTTGTAAGAAATGAAAATATCAGTGGAAATTTTAAACGCAGTTCAGTTTAATTAGATTTTTCAGTGTTCCAAGTCACATTTTTCTGAAGGTTTTTAAAAATAGAATCGCACGGTGGTACTAATTAATAAAATGAAAAAGCCATTATTCATCATATTGGGAGGTCTACCAGGCGTAGGTAAAACAACTTTAGCAAAAAATTAGCTACTTATTTTACGGCTGCATTTGTCAGAATCGATAGCATAGAGCAGGCTATTCTAAACGCTTCTCTGGGTGTTAATGATGTTGGTGAAGCCGGTTACGAAATTGGTTTCCTTGTCGCTAGGGATAATTTGCAACTTGTGAACTCGGTGGTAGCCGATTCTGTAAACCCAATATCAATATCAAGGCAATCATGGAGAGATTGTGCTCAAGGTAGTGACTGCCACGTCATTGAGATTGAACTTATTTGCTCGGATGAAACCGAACATAAGGATAGGATAGAAAAAAGAAAAGCAGATATCAAAGGACATAAAATGCCTGATTGGCAGAATGTGTTGGATAGAGAATATGAAGATTGGAAATCTCCCCATATCAAAATAGACACTGCTGCCAAGACTTCTTACGAAATTAAGAATATTACGGTTCACGAGATAGAAAAACATTTTTGAATGACAGAACTTTTAAACTTCAATAAATGGTCGGAGCGATAGGATTTGAACCTACGACCCCTGGTCCCCCAGACCAGTGCGCTAACCGGGCTGCGCCACGCTCCGACAATAAATGAAATTAATCAGCATCAATTAATAATTTCTGCTAGACCTTTTCTCAATTTTTATGACCAATCGTCAAGCGATATTTTTAGTTTCTGGCAGTTATAGGTCAGAGAATTAAGTTTAGTTCTTCAGGCAAAGATTTTTCTGCATTCATCAACTTCATCTAAAATTGAGAGAAGTACTTTTTGTTTTGGATCCAGCTTTGCAGCAAAGTCTTTCTTTTTGATTGCGACTTTCAAATGCGTGTTGGCAATTTTTTCTGATGGGTTTTCTTCTTGTTTTGTATTTAGGAGAATAGCCGTCTCGCCTGCAGTGGAATTGGAGAAGCTTTTAACATAATCAATTCCTTCACGCTTAAAGATTTGTTGAACACCTCGAATTGTGAAACCTTCTCCATAAAGAAGGTGACGAATAGCTTTAAGAAGTTCTATGTCTGCTGGGCGATAATAACGACGTCCACCGCCGCGTTTCATAGGGCGGATCTGAGTGAACTTACTTTCCCAGAAACGTAGCACATGTTTAGGTATATCAAGGTCTGTTGCAACTTCACTAATGGTGCGTAAAGCATCAGATGACTTTTTCATTTCTCTCTCTCTCACGGCTATTCCAAGCGCTTAGGCGCTTGGGCCTCCGAAGGGCGGCGCTTGCGCCGGACGCCTGTGGCGTCATGTACGTGCTCTAAGAAGAGCACTCCCTTCTTCGTAAAAATAGTTTCGTTTTTTGTCGCGTTTTTAATTTTGTTTTAGTTGCCCACTCTAGCAACCGCTTTTCTAGTGCTCCAGTTGCCCACTTTAGCAACCGCTTTTCTAGTGCTCCAGTTGCCCACTTTAGCAACCGCACTGCCCCCAAGTACTTCGCTCTTAATTGAGAAGTACTACTCCCATATGGGAGTAATCCAAGGCTTCTACTAACGCGTGTTATTTAGAGTAGATTATTTTTTCTTCTTGGTTCTTTTACTGCGAGCTTTCATGCTTGCATCAATACGATTTTTCATAATGGCGCTCGGTCTGAAAACCAAAACTCGTCTTGGAGTAATTGGCACTTCTTCACCCGTTTTGGGATTGCGGCCAATACGTTGCTTTTTTTCACGCACTCCAAAGGAGCCGAAGGAAGATAGCTTTACCTGCTGGCCTTCTTGCAAGCTATTGCTAATTTCTGCAAGAACGAGTTCCACCAAGTCTGCGGATTCATTTCGCGGCAAACCTATGCGCTTGACAACTGCCTCTGCCAGGTCTGCGCGAGTTAATGTTTTCTCGCTCATCGCTTGTCCCTCTTTTTGATTTGACTCTCTGGTTGAAATGCTAATCTAAGGTTGATGAATTGGTCAATGGGCAATTGCAATTTTTGTTGTAAATTTCGGGATTTAGCTATGATTTGTGGTATTTTTTCTTGTTATGAGGCAGCATTTAATACAATTCTTAGCTCAAGGTGGCATCTTCGTTTATATTTGGCATAAAACCGTCTGGTTCTGAGGGTGTGCTGATTACCAGCGCACAAGAACTGCACCCCATGTGAAACCACCGCCCATTGCTTCAAGCAGGACCATGTCTCCTTGTTTTATTTTCCCTGTTTCAACTCCATAATTTAGAGCAAGAGGGATTGAAGCTGCTGACGTGTTGCCATGATCAGCCACTGTCATAATGACCTTTTCAAAGGGCAAGCCAATTTTTTTAGCTGTTCCATTTAATATTCGCTCATTGGCTTGATGGGGAACAAACCAATCAATATCCGCAATTGTTAAATTGGCATTTTCCAACGTCTCTTTGATGACATCAGAAATGTTTGTCACCGCATGGCGGAATACTTCACGGCCATTCATGCGAAGGTGGCCTGTGGTTTTTGTGCTTGATGGGCCACCATCAACATAGAGCTTGTCTCTATAGCGACCGTCGGAACGCAATTTTGAGGTTAGAATTCCTCGTTGGTTATGATCACCAACTGGCTCAGATGATACGACTACGGCGCCTGCTCCATCACCGAATAAAACACAGGTTGTTCTGTCTTCCCAATCAAGAATACGGGAAAAAGTTTCAGCACCTATGACAAGAATGTTTTTTGCCTGGCCAGATTTAACATATTGATCTGCCGTGGTGAGAGCGAATACAAAACCTGAGCACACCGCCTGCATGTCAAAGGCTGCCCCATGGTTTATGCCAAGCTCTGCTTGAATAGTTACAGCAGTTGCTGGAAAGGTTTGGTCTGGAGTGGAAGTTGCCAGGATAATAAGATCAATTTCATCTGCCTGCATTCCAGCCCGTTCCAGTGCTTGCTTAGCGGCCTTTAATGCAAGGTCAGAAGTTATTTCATTTTCAGCCGCGATGTGACGCGCTTTGATACCTGTTCGTTCTCTAATCCATTCATCAGATGTATCAACCATCTTTGATAAATCTTCATTGGTGACTTTGTTTTCTGGCAGATAGCCGCCTACAGAGCGGATTATGGATTGAAACTGAGACAATTTACTCAACCTTTAATTCTTTTGGCTTTAATTCTTTATTTTGGGGGGCTAGCCCCTATTTATTATTTTCTTTTTAATTTATTTGTTCTTTTTCTGAAGCGGTTTCACTTTTTGCCACGATGGGCTTAGATTCTTTTGCAAGGTCATTTGCTAAAAGCTCATGTGACTTCTCTATATCCTTTGAAAGCCGCTCAACCAATTTATTTGATGCCATGTCATAACCAAGATCTATGGCGCTTGCAAAACCTTTTGCGTCGGTTCCACCGTGACTTTTAATGACGAGACCGTTTAAGCCTAAAAAGACACCCCCATTCATGCCGCGCGGATCCATTTTGCGCTTCAATGCCCTAAACCCATTAGAGGCAATTAGAGCCCCTAATTTAGTAATGAGTGTTCTTGTCATTGCATCTTTGATGTAGGTGCCGATTTGTTTTGCGGTTCCCTCAGCTGTTTTTAGGGCAATGTTTCCGGTAAAACCTTCTGTCACCACAACATCAACAACACCGCGCCCTAAGTCATCTCCCTCGACAAAACCGTGATAGTCAAATGGCAAATCAGAGTTTTTTAAAATAGTTGCGGCTTTTTTGATTTCATCCAAGCCTTTAATTTCTTCTACACCAACATTCAATAGGCCAATTAATGGACGTTCTTTTGCAAAAAGAGCTGTTGCCATTGCTGACCCCATAACTGCGTTATCAACTAGTTGGTGTGCATCTGCTCCAACATTCGCACCAACATCCAGCACGATACTTTCCCTACGAACAGTTGGCCACAAAGCTGCGATGGCTGGACGTTCTACGTCAGCCACTGTTCTGAGGCAAATTTTAGCCATGGCCATTAGGGCGCCTGTGTTACCTGCGGAAATGCAAACATCGGCTTCCCCTTTTTTCACAGCTTCAATCGATTTCCACATACTGGAATTTCGCTTGCCGCGTCTTAGGGCCTGGCTAGGTTTCTCACCCATTTCAACTGAAATGTCTGTGTGGATGATTGTTGATCTTTTTAAAAGATTTGGGAATTTATTTAATACTGGTTGGACTTTGGCTTCATCACCAAAGAGTAAATATTCCGTATTTGGGTGATGGGTTAGAGATCTATCTGCGCCAGCAATAACCATTTCTGGCCCGGCATCCCCCCCCATGGCGTCCAAAGATATACGTAGTGGCGCAGTCATTAATTATTCACCTTAATTTAGCCAGATCACTTTTTTTCTTTGATCATGTGAGGCTCCTTAGAATTTTTGCCTCAAAACGCCAAATTTACACTTTCGAATTTTTTTAATTTCAAGCAAATTGTCTAAACTTTAAGTGAGTTCACTTCCAAACTCATCTCTGGTAACCCACTTCAGGCCTAGTTGCTTTTCATGAAGGTAGATTGAACATTTTATACCTAGTCTAGGTTTTTCAGTTCAATAGCCCCTGCTTATAGCACTATTTTTATAATCATTTTTTATGAACTGGCCAACATAAAGGTTCCTCGCCGTGAGACAAGCCCCTTTTATTCATTTAGCGTGAAATGTAGGCCGTTTTTCTCTTTTTAGTTGTAAAATCATTATTCTTTATTTTTAAGAACTTTTAGTGCTGCAAATGGGTTTGGCTTTTCTTCGTCGTCTGTATCATTGTTTTCCCAGTTAAAAACTTCGCCTTCTTTCCTTGGGAATTGTTCAATTGCTATGACGAAATTCTCATAAATTATTTGACCAATATTAAATTCTTCTTTTTCATAAAACTCAATAATTTCATCAGCATAGTCAATTTCTAACTCTGGAGATTTGTCAGGGTCATTTTGCTCAATTGGCCAGAATTCAGTTTTGAAATTTTCATTTATTTCATATTTAACCGGCTCAAGGGAAAGAGCACTTAACTGAGTGATATCTGCATTAATTTCAGCTGTTAGACGATAGCGGTTTTTGTGAAGGGCCTTTAGCTGCCATTGGCACTTAAATGCGTCAAAAGCACTCAAACCTAGCTCTTTGATGAAAAATGCTTTTTGTTCATCATCTAAGTTTAGTGTTCTTTCAATCCCGCTGTCACCAATATCTTTTATCGGGATTACAAGATTGATGGGTCCTAGAAAATTTTCAGAAAAAGACATGTTTTCTCACTGTAGTCATTGTTAAATCTGTATAAATTGTTATTACCGTCATTTTTGTTTTGCTTATGGTTAGGGATAATAGCCCCCCCCCATTAAGGCTCAACAAAAGTAAAATTTGCTGTTTCTATATCATGAAATGGAACCGAGTTTAGATAATTATAAACGGCGATCATATAGTTTGATAAATCATTTGAACGTTCATCACCACTGTTCATACTTTGAAAAATATGATGACTTAGCGCTCTCATAATTTTTGCCTTTTTGCCCAAGCGCAAGCCTTTTTGATAATCAGCTGAGCGCTCATAAAATCCAGCAATAAGTTTATTTATTTTTTCCTTTTCACTGGCATCTTTTGGAGCTGCTTCCTTATAATGCAATTCCAGCTCCTCCACCAGAATTTCAGTTAGTATTTCACTAATTTGCTTTTCATTATCTTCATGGCGTAACCGCTCTAAAACCAAGCAAATATGAATACAAAGCACCTCATAGCGCCCTAGAACAGAATCAGAGACTTGATATGCGTGATAAAAATGAGGGTGCAAAGACTGCTCAGAGGCTAATAAAAAGAGATTTTTGGCGTTTTGCCTTTTCTCTGCCCGATTTTTCAGCCATTTGAACATGATGCTATCTCTTGTTCCGCTTCATTTTAAGTTTATACAGGCATAGCTAGCTTGCATTTAAGGCTAACTCAAGGTATCAGTTTAATCAGTGGTTTAGGTTTGATAACTTTTTTTATTTTAGGGCTAACCCCACAAACTTATTGGTAAAAATATTATGTCTGCAGAGACCACAAAAAACAACAAGCTGCAATCTATTCTGGGAGCTATTGGCATGAAAAAATCATCAAAGAGTGGTCTCAATGGTCATATTGCTTCTCTTGTTACTCAAGATGGACTTCCTGATACTCCAAAGAGACTTCATCGCAGAGATGTATTGAACCTTTTTGCTAAAGGTGCCGTTGCAACGCTGGCTCTTGGCCCCCTTGCTGCTTGTTCCTCTCAAATTTCACAACATGGTCATTTGCTCACAGAAGCAGACCTTGCCCAAGTGCAGGTTGGCATGTCGAAACAACAGGTGAATTTTTTGCTTGGCACGCCGGATACAACAGCGACTTATACTGGAGATGTGTTTTATTATATTTCCTCAAAAATGGAAACTAAATCATTTTTGCCTGCTAAGGAAATTGATCGCCGTGTTGTTGCCGTTTATTTTGCACCGCAAATTGATACCGTTAAGCGCGTTGCCCATTATGGTTTACAAGATGGTAAAGTGATTGACTTTATTACTCGAGAAACCCCATCTCATGGACAAGAAGCTGGGTTGATCACTCAATTGTTCCGCGGTCTTGGTGCGAAGACAAGTGTGTTTTAAAACTAAAGGCTAGGTTTTTAGTTTTTCTCCCATGTTTTATATCTCTCACCGCTATTCTTTCTTAAATGGCGCTTCAGCTTGCCCACCAGCAACCGCGCTGTTAAGTGGCGCTTCAGCTTGCTCACCAGCAACCGCGCTGTTAAGCGGCACTTAAGCTTGCCCACCAGCAACCGCGCTGTTTAGTGGCACTTAAGCTTGCTCACCAGCAACCGAGCTGCTGAAGCTCATAGGCCTACAAGGTGCGGGGCTTGCCCCGGACGCCTATCGGCGTCATGTCCCCCAGCCCGAAGTGGGCTGGGCTCCTTCTTCGTATAGATAAATTAGGTTTATCTCTCACGGCTATTCGAAGTGCTTATGGCGCTTGTGCCTCCGAGAGGACGCGGCGCTTGCGCCGGGCAGCCTCTGCTACCATGTACGTACTCTGAAGTAGAGCACTCCTTTCTTCGGATTTTCTTACTTGGTATTATAGCTCATTGACTACTGTTAGCATGAAGCCGTCATAGCCTTTGTCGCCAACGGTTTGAATTGTTGTTGAAGAAACACCAGATTGTTTTGAGATGAACTCATTGCCTTTTTGCACGCCCTTCACCATTTCATCATCTGTTTCCATGTTGACAACTTCGCCTTCACGCACCACATTGTCTGTAATAATGACGGTGCCTTTGCGAGAGAGTTTTAAAGATAGCTCAAGATAGTTTGGGATATTTTCTTTATCCGCATCAATGAAGACGAAATCAAATGGGTCTGAATTTTCATTTATTAAATCCTGCAAACTTGATAATGCGGCACCTTGGCGCAACTCTATTTTATCCTCAAGGTCAGCTTGCTTGAAGTTGTCGCGAGAGACATCAGCGTTTTTTTGCTCATATTCCAAAGTGATCAGCTTACCATTATCCGGCAAAGCTCTGGCCATGCAAATGGCACTGAACCCAGCCAATGTGCCAATTTCCAAAACTCTCTTTGCACCAGAAATTTGCACCATTTGTTCCAGATATTTTCCAAAGGCATCTGATATAGCGATGGGAGGTAATTCTGCTTTAACTGCCGCCTGTCTCACTTTATCTAAGATATCGTCTTCGGGCAGAAGTAAATTGTTATAGTAGTTATCGACGGCAGTCCATTGAGTGAGAGACATTTTTTAGGCTCCTCCGCTTGCCCACCAGCAACCGTCGCTGATAGGCATGACTATAGGTTATAATTTTTTGCTCTGGCTAATACCAGTTTTGTGCACCATATGCCGCATTTAAACTCAAAAAGCCAAACAACAATATGTTACGGGTATTTTCTCTTAAGTAAGCTCCGTAAATTGCCACACCATATCCAACAGCTCACAAGTGTAATGATTGTACGACTATTCAATATGCAGCTTAATCATTATTAAGCTGGGTTTTGATTGCATCGATATCACCCAACACCCAAAGTTCAGAGATTTCTTGATTTTGGATTGTGAAAAAAGCCGCACCATTCCATTGAACTCGTTTTTGTGTGGGTTCGTATCCTAAAAAAATATTCTGGTGAATACCTGTAAAAACCATTTGAGCTGCAACTCTGTTTTCTGTGATGATTAGATCCTCGATGATACATTTATAGTCACCCAGAGCTTTATGGATAGACCTCATATAATCTATGAAGCCATCTATTCCGACTTTTTCTTCCCGCAAAGATCCTCTGAAAATAAAGTCTTTAGACAGAATTTTATGAGCTGTACTCTCATCTGCCTTGTTCCACACTTCGAAATAAAACTGCTCAACCAGTTGTTTTGGAAGTGTTTTATTCATGGTTTCCATTACTCTTTTTCTGGCGTTTCAGTTACCCCTAGAAAGGAGCTAGTTCCCACTCATTCTTTCCTAGAAAACTTTCTATATAAAATAAATGATTGAAAATTGTTTTGAGTTTTAGGTTAAGTATTTTTTTTCATAATGATTTTCACGTTCAGATTTCAGCATTCCAGCGGTTTCATCTATAAACTTGTTTCTATCGTCTCTGGTTTTAAAAACCCAAATACAAACTGTATCTTTGCTATGATAAATCGCCTTTAACTCATCATCTATTTCACATATCTCCTGCGGCATATCTACTTTAATACAGTACATTGCTTTATCACTCCCACTCAATGGTTCCAGGGGGTTTTGAGGTGATGTCGTAGACGACGCGGTTGACGCCGCGAACTTCGTTGATGATGCGGGTTGAGACGCGGCCCAAGAAGTCGTGCTCGAAGGGATAGTAGTCTGCCGTCATGCCGTCTGTCGATGTGACAGCTCGTAGCGCTAGAACATAATCATAGGTTCTTGCGTCCCCCATCACACCTACGGAGCGAACGGGTAAGAGCACGGCGAAAGCTTGCCAGATTTCATCATAGAGCCCGGCTTTTTTAATTTCATCTAAATAGACAAAATCTGCTTTGCGAAGGATGTCAGCTTTTTCTTGCGTAATATCACCCGGGATGCGAATGGCCAGGCCTGGTCCTGGGAATGGGTGTCTGCCAATGAACGCATCTGGCAAGCCCAGTTCGCGGCCAAGGTCGCGCACTTCGTCTTTGAACAATTCACGCAAAGGTTCTACCAATTGCATGTTCATGCGCTCAGGAAGGCCGCCAACATTGTGGTGAGATTTAATCGTCACTGAGGGACCGCCTGTGAATGACACACTTTCAATCACGTCTGGATAAAGCGTGCCTTGCGCCAAGAAGTCAGCACCGCCGAGTTTATTGGCTTCCTCTTCAAACACATCAATAAAAAGTTTGCCGATGATTTTGCGCTTTTTTTCTGGGTCTGAAACGCCAGCGAGTTCGCCTAAGAATTTATCCTTCGCATCAACATGAACAAGCGGGATGTTATAATGATCTTTAAACAGCTTCACCACTTGTGTCGCTTCGTCCATGCGCAACAGACCATGATCGACAAAGATACAATTGAGCTGGTCGCCGATTGCTTCATGCAACAGGACGGCTGCCACTGAGCTATCAACACCGCCAGAAAGCCCGCAGATAACCCGCTTATCACCGACCTGCGCTCTGATCTTGGCGATTTCACTTTCTCTAAACGCCGCCATTGTCCAGTCACCTTTGCAGCCCGCAATTTTGTGAATGAAGTTTTGGATAATTTTTGCACCGCCAACCGTGTGCATCACTTCCGGGTGGAATTGAACCGCATAAAATTTGCGCGTCTCATCACTGATCGCTGCATAAGGAGCACCTTCAGATTTCGCGATAATGTCAAAGCCCTCAGGCAACGCCGTCACCCGATCCCCATGGCTCATCCAGACACGTAGTGTCTTTGTAATTTGCTCGCTCGGTGTTTGGGGTGTTTGTTCTGTGGTGTCTGAGGCATCTGTCGTAGCTGCTTTAGAGAACTCTTCTACGCCTTCAAATAAGGGAGAGCTTGCTACGATTTCAATGTCTGCGCGTCCGAATTCTTGATGATCGTGTGTCTCGACCTTACCGCCCAACTGAGCCACCATGGTTTGCTGGCCATAGCAAATACCTAAAATTGGAATACCTGCTTCAAAGACAGCTTCTGGCGCACGTGGAGTATCACTGTGAGTAACGCTTGCTGGTCCGCCTGAGAGGATCACCGCTTTGGGGTTTAGCTTCTCAAATGCTTCAACAGCAGCATTAAAAGGAACAATTTCCGAGTACACACCGGCCTCACGTACCCGCCGCGCGATGAGCTGGGTGACCTGGGAGCCAAAATCAATAATTAGGATATTCTCTGTCATGGGAGGGTGTTACGTCAAAATGACGAATTTTTCAATGGTTTTATAGCAATTATAGTCTGTTATGCCAATTTGAAGCTCTTAAGACAATTTGGATCTCTTAGACCAATTCATGCTTTAAGCGCTCATATTCGATTTTGGGGCAGCGGTTCAGGACCACTCTCATTCCATTCGCTTCTGCAAGATTTGCAGCTTCCTTATCTTCTACCCCTAACTGCATCCAGATAACCTTTGGCTTAGGAGAAATTTTTATAGCCTCCTCAACAATGCTGAACACCGCATCGCTTTTTCTAAAAATATCGACCATATCAATTTGATGGTCAACATCGCCTAGAGTGGCCAAGACTTTTTGCCCTGCGATTTCTTGCCCTGCAAGACCTGGATTGATGGGAAAAACCTTATAGCCTGCGTTCAATAGATATCTTAGAACTTCGTTTGAGGGTCTTTCAGTTTTATTGCTTGCGCCAACAAGGGCGATGGATTGAACTTCTTTTAAAATTTGGCTCAGATAGGCATCATTATACGCGCTGTGATTTATATTTGTTACCTTAGCTGCCTGAGTTTTCTTAAGTGCGCGCTTTCGTGTTTTTCTTCGTTTTGTTTTTCGACTTGTTCTCACAGCGTCAAGCACTCACTTGTTGTATGATTTGATATGCAGCTACATTCAATCAACTATTATTTTCTGATGGCCACTCAGGTTTTTTCTTTTCAATAAACGCTTCCATGCCACAAGCCGCATCAGGCATCATTAGATTATCAACGATGGTTTCACCCATGACTTTATAAGCTTGCTCAATGGAGAGCTCTACTTGTTTGTAAAATGCTTGTTTACCCAGCGCAATGACCGTGCGTGAACGCATGGCAGCTTTATCTGCAAAACCCTCTGCTGTTTCAGCAAGAGTTTCTTTTGTCACAACTCGGTTCAACAAACCAAGCGTTAAGGCTCTTTCTGCATCTATACGCTCGCCCAGCATCAGCATTTCTAAAGCGGCTTTTCTTGGAATGTTTCGCGACAATACCACTTGAGGTGTTGAGCAAAACAGGCCTGCATCAATTCCGTTTA
Organism: Hyphomicrobiales bacterium 4NK60-0047b; assembly: GCA_040367435.1. Classification (NCBI taxonomy): domain Bacteria; kingdom Pseudomonadati; phylum Pseudomonadota; class Alphaproteobacteria; order Hyphomicrobiales; species Hyphomicrobiales bacterium 4NK60-0047b. The sequence goes on from BAABWY010000005.1 coordinate 18,883, forward strand.
CTGCAAAGATTGTGCTGTCTTCAGCAATTGCCAGATCACAGCTGGCAACCAATTGACAACCTGCTGCGGCCGCCACGCCATGAATTTCTGCAATCACGGGGATGGGGAGTTTGGCTAAAGTCAGCATCATCTTTGTGCAGGTTGCAAAGAGTTCATCAAAGTAGGCTTTGCCTTTGTCCTCATCGCCGCGATGACTTTGCATTTCTTTTAAATCATGCCCAGCGCAAAAACCTTTGCCGCTTCCTTTGATGATTAACGCTTTGATTGTGTAGTCATCAGCTATTGGATCAAGAGCTTCTTGAAGGGCGATTAACATGCCCATGGACAGTGCATTTAAAGTTTTTGGACGGTTTAGAGTGATATGCAACGTTGTTCTCTTTTGCTCTTTAAGCAAAAAAGGGGTTTCTTTCTTTGTTTCTTCAGCAACATTTGCACTTGCAGTATCAGTCATGCCCTCTTCCCTTACTCTATCTCTCTTTAGTTCACCTCTTTATACATCTGTATGATCAATTCTGTTTTTCAAGAATGGAAATAAAGAAGCCGTCTGTATTGTGGGTGTTTGGTGTGAGCGTTAAATAGATTTCATCACCATTGGCAGAGTTTAACTCAGCATTGTTTCCAGATTGTTGCCATTGGTCTTTAAACTTAATCGGTTTAAAGACCGGTGTTTCTTCTATGAAGGCTTCTATCTGCTCTTTATTCTCTGAGGGGAGCAGTGAACAAGTGACATAGACTAATTTTCCTCCAGGTTTCACATGGTCGGCCGCTTTTCTCAAAACTTCGCGTTGCTCTGTTTGGCGGTCTGCCAATGATTTTTCTGATAATCTCCATTTCGCATCCGGATGGCGCCGCCATGTGCCTGTTCCCGTGCATGGTGCATCAACGAGCACGATATCCATGTTGTTTTTGAGCATTTCAAGTTGAGCTTCGTTGCCTGCTTCTAAGGTTTGGACATTGCGGCATCCGGCTCGCTTTAAACGCTCGAAAATTGGGCGAAGGCGATGTTTGTCAGCATCATAGGCATGGATTTGCCCTTTGTTTTTCATGATTGCGCTTAAAGCTAACGTTTTACCGCCAGCGCCTGCGCAATAATCTAAGACTTGGTCACCCTCTTTGGCATTTGTCAGAAGGCTTGCTATTTGAGAGCCTTCATCCTGAATTTCAAACCATCCCTTACCGTGCTCTGCATCAGCTTCTATGTTAGGTGATTTTTTATCCTTTGTACCTGCTGGCAATCTGACGCCAAACGGAGAAAAGGTTGTTTCGCTTGCATTATATTTTGAAAAAGCATTTACGAGTTTTTCTCGATTTGATTTGAGGGTGTTTACTCTGACATCTATCGGCGCCCTACTTAACATAGCGCCCGCTTCTTTTTCGAAACCTGTTTTGAACTGAGCGCTTATGGAATTATAGAGCCATTCAGGAATGTTTGCATTAACCCAAGCTGGTGCAATGTCTTCCCGCATTGTTGTCAGGGCTTTTTGCTCTTTTTCGGTGATCGCACCTGGGGCGAATTTATCCCCTTCAAAGCTTTGAGATAGAGCATCGACCTCTTCTCCCCAATTGTAAACTGCACCCGCCAGGACCAAAGCTCTCGGGCTGTCATCATCCATGGCCCAGGCCAGTGAGGATTTATTTCGCAGTATATCATGAACCAAGTTGCCGATGGCAGCTCTATCTTTACTACCAGCGAAACGGTGAGCTCGCCCCCATTCCGCTAACGCATTTTTTGCAGGAAGGTGACGTTCCTCAATAAGTTGAAGAACGTCGATTGCAGCGCTTAAGCGGCCTGGGAGTTTCATATTATTGTTCCGTTTTTTTACATGACGGTTAATCCAAATCGGCCCCACATAACCATCAATAGGACATTGGAGGCGGCGAATGCATAAAACCGCATTAGTATATTATTATTGCTGACATGAATGATGGCATGCAGAAGACGTAAACCAACATAGCCCCATGCACAATAAAGAAATGTGCTGTCTGCAAGATTGGTAACCATCAACAACACTATTAACAGATAAAACAAAACAGGTATTTGGAGTTGATTATGATAAGAATTGCCAAATTTTGTGGCTTTTTCCATCCAATTTGGCTGTCCGAGAGCTACATCCTTTGGATGAACTTTGCCAGATTTAATCGATTTCACCCGTAAAAATGCCATTGCTAACAATAAAACAAAGGTAATAGCGACTTGAACGAATAGTGGGGGTAGTAATTCCATATTTTTTTCCTCAATTTTTAAGTATGCAATGTTTTTAGGCATAGAAAGCAATGGCAAAACGAATCCACATTGCCATTAGGATGAAACTTGAAATAGTGAAAAAAGCGGTGCGCATAACATTTTGCGAGATGAAGATATGAAAAATGTAATGAAGGATGCGGCTAATTACATAGCCCCAAGCCAAATAGAGTTGTAGTTGATCATCTGTTTTGGTGACCACTTGTAATATCACTAGCGCGATAAATAAAACTGGCATTTCAAATTGGCTGAGAAAATTACTATCGGCTCTTGTGGCTTTTTCTGGCCACTCTACTTTTCTAAGCGGTATGTCATCTTCATTCACTCTCTTTGAAAAAATTTCAACAATGCGAAATCTGACTAATGTGAACATCACTAAAAAGGTCAATGCAATTTGCACCAACAATGGCGTGATTAAACTCATTCTATTCTCTCCCTCAACAAAATATTTACCGTCTGAGAGATTAAACTACGTTAGTAACTTTAATTTTACAAGTCTCTTTTTGTGAGATGGTTTTCACGCACAAAAAAGCCGCCCATTTGCATTTGAAATGTACGGCTTCTTTTTTCATGAAAAGACAGGTAACTTATTTGTTTAAGAGGAGCCTGGATAATTTGGACTTTCCCTTGTGATTGTCACATCATGCGCATGACTTTCACGAAGAGAGGCGCTTGAAATGCGCACGAACCTTGCTTTTTGTTGCATTTCTTTGATTGTGGCAGCACCGGTGTATCCCATTGCAGCTCTGAGGCCGCCGACCATTTGGTGGAGCACTGAGCCAACAGGGCCTTTATAAGGCACCTGGCCTTCAATACCTTCAGGAACGAGCTTGAGTTGATCGTTCACTTCTTGTTGGAAATAACGATCAGCTGACCCTCTTGCCATAGCGCCAACAGAGCCCATACCTCTATATGATTTATAAGAGCGGCCTTGATAAAGGAAAACTTCGCCTGGGCTTTCATCAGTTCCGGCTAGGAGTGAGCCCACCATCACGCAATCAGCACCAGCTGCGAGAGCTTTTGCCATATCACCTGAGAATTTAATACCACCATCTGCAATCACCGGGATATTGTGTTTATTGGCAACTTCAACTGCCTCAACGATTGCTGTCAATTGTGGTACGCCAACGCCTGCGACAATTCTTGTGGTACAGATAGAGCCTGGGCCAATACCCACTTTTACGGCATCTGCGCCAGCGTCAATTAAGCCTTTCGTACCTTCGCCAGTTGCGACATTGCCTGCAATGACCTGAATATCACCTGAAATGTCTTTAATCCGACTAACAACATCAAGAACTTTTTTAGACTGACCGTGCGCTGTATCAACAACGATGATATCAACACCTGCATCTAGCAAACGCTCTGTGCGTTCATAACCATCATCACCAACGGTTGTGGCTGCTGCCACTCTTAGGCGGCCCTGTTCGTCTTTGGTGGCATCTGGGTGTAGTCTTGCTTTTTCAATATCTTTTACAGTGACAAGACCTGTGCAATGGTAATCATCGTTGACCACAAGCAACTTTTCAATACGGTGTTGGTGAAGCAGACGTTTTGCTTCATCCATATTCACATTTTCTTTGATTGTAACCAGCTCTTTGGTCATCAATTCTGATACGGGCTGTTCTTTTTTATCAGCAAAGCGAACATCTCTATTGGTTAAGATACCCACTAATTTTCCCGATTTTTCAACAACAGGTACGCCAGAAATGCGGTGACTATCCATTAAATTCAGTGCATCGCTTAAGGTGTCTGTTGGCTCGATTGTAACCGGGTTAACCACCATACCTGATTCGAATTTTTTAACTTTGGCAACTTCTGCTGCTTGTTCTGTAGGCGTGAAATTCCGGTGAATTACCCCTAGACCGCCGGCTTGTGCCATTGCGATGGCCATATTGCCATCTGTCACGGTGTCCATTGCTGAAGAGATAATCGGTATATTCAGCTTTATTTTACTTGTCAGATAAGTCGACGGGTCTACCTGGCCTGGCATAACCTCGGAAGGGCCTGGGCGCAATAAGACGTCATCGAATGTTAGGGAGGTTGGTAAGTTATTCAAATCTGAGCCAAAATCAGAGTGAGAGGCCATTTGTCATTTCCTTCGTGCAAGCATCGGATCCTCAAAAATTATCCTGATGTGCTCGTTCTTCTATCACTTTGTTTGGCAAAAGAAAAGGGAGAGAATAGAATTATCGAACTCTAGGCCATTTCACGGCGTAAAACCTATAAATGGCGTTAATTTTCGAGCTTTAACCGCCCATTTTCTCCCTTTATAGCTAATCTTAGCTAAGGGTGCGCTTTATTTAGATTGTTTTGTTCGTACTGCAATGATTGTCTGCAATAATTATTCCGATTTTATATGCTTTTTTCAGCCTAAGACTTTTGTTCAACAAACACTCTTTAATTAAATAATAGGAACAATTAATGCCATTAAATTTAGAAAAAATCGGAGTTATAGGTGCTGGGCAAATGGGGGCTGGTATTGCACATGTTTGCGCTCTTTCAAACCGATCTGTCCAACTCCTTGATATTAACTCTGCTCAATTAGATAAGGCTCTTTCAGAGATTGAGACGAACCTTGGGAAACAAGTTCGCAAAGAGATCATTTCTGAAGAGCAGGCAAAAAAAGCGCTTTCATTGATTGATACGGGGACGGATTATAAACTTTTTGAACAGACTGACATGGTGATTGAAGCGGCAACAGAAAAGGAAGAATTAAAGGCCAAAATTTTTGATCAACTATGCCCGTGTCTGAAACAAGAAGCTATTGTTGCCTCTAACACCTCTTCGATTTCTATCACCAAGCTTGGAGCTGGAACAGACAGACCAGAACAATTCATTGGGATTCATTTTATGAACCCTGTTCCTTTGATGAAATTGGTTGAGCTGATCCGCGGCATTGCGACTAATGATGAAACCTTCGAGACAGCCAAAGGCTTTATTCAGCTCATTGAAAAATCTCCGGTGAATTCGGCTGATTTTCCGGCCTTTATTGTGAACCGCCTGTTATTGCCGATGATAAATGAAGCTGTTTATGCGATCTATGAAGGGGTCGGTACAACCGAGAGCATTGACGAAGCTATGAGGCTTGGTGCGAACCACCGGATGGGACCTTTGCAACTTGCTGATTTTATTGGTCTTGATACATGTCTATCAATTATGAATGTGCTGCATGATGGTTTGGGTGATACAAAATATCGTCCGTGTCCTTTACTGGTGAAATATGTTGAAGCGGGATGGTTTGGTCGCAAAACTGGCAAAGGTTTTTATGATTATAGTGTTGAGCCACCGAAGCCAACACATCGCTCTTTGCAATAATAGGTGCGCCTTTTTTATAATATTAGGGTGGGCAGATCCCCACCCTAATAACAGCTAATTAGCTATTTCTTCCTTTAAACCCTGTGGCCATGACGTATAATTCTGAGCTATCTGCTCGGCTGGCGTCGGGTTTAACATGGCGGGTTTTTTTGAAGTGTTTTTTCATGAGTGCCAGTAGTTCATGTTCAGTGCCGCCTTGCAGCACTTTGGCGAGAAAAGCACCTTCTGGTTTTAACACTTCAATAGCAAACTCAAGTGCGGCTTCAGCCAGGCCGATGATGCGGAGATGATCCGTTTGTTTATGGCCTGTTGATGGGGCAGCCATATCAGACATGACAATATCGGCAGCGTTGCCTTTTAGTGCTTTTTTCAATTCATCCGGTGCTTCGTCTTCCATAAAGTCCATATGGATGATCTCTACGCCAGCAATTGGCTCCATCTCTGAAATATCAATGGCTACAACCTGGCCCTTACCTTTTTCTGATCTGCCTTCTTCTGATTTGGCACGTCTTGCTGCAACCTGGCTCCACCCACCTGGGGCTGCTCCCAGATCAACAATGACCATTCCTGGTTTGATCAGATCGAACTGATCATCCATTTCAGTGAGTTTAAAGGCGGCCCTTGCCCGAAACCCTTCTTCTTTTGCTCGTTTTACGTAAGGGTCATTTAGCTGACGCTGAAGCCACATTGTAGATGAGATTTTGCGCCCTCTTGCGGACTTTACTTTTACTTTAAGATTTCTCTTGCCCTGAGCTGGCGAGCCGCCCTGGTTTTTGCCACTGCTTTGGATTTTGGTTTCTTGTTTTTTTGAGGGTGCTGACTGTTTACCAGAACCTTTGTTTTGGGCTCTTGAAGGGGTTTTCTTTTTATTCATTGCTCAAAGCTTTCATGCCCGCATGTTTTAGGACATTTTCTTAGCTGGTTGTTAAGTGCGTGTCTTTTTAGTGTTACTTGTGCGTTGCGACATATATCTATTTTTGCCTTTAGTTTGACTTTTATTGTGGCCCCTGTAGACACCCTTTTTATTGTGGTTCTTTTTGGGTTGGCTTGTCCAAGTTTGACCTGGTTTTATAAACCCGTCTTCAGCCATTAACTTAGCTAGAATACCTTCTCTTAGGCCTCTATCAGCTACACGCAACTGGTTCGTCGGCCATGTTTCTAACATTGCCTCCAAGATTGCACAACCACCCATTACCAGGTCAGCACGCTCCCTCCCAATTGAAGGAATAGCAGAACGTTCCTCAAAACTTAAGTTCATTAATCTTTTGGACACATTCATCACTTCATCGGTGTGCATCCAAATGCCATCAATCTTTTGCCTGTCATAACTTTCCAGGCTCAAGTGCACCCCAGCCAAGGTTGTCACAGTGCCTGATGTGCCTAAGTAATGAATATTTGAGTTATTAATATCTGTTGTCTCATGGATATGATTTGCAAAGCCATCAAGAAGAATTTTGACGTAAGCCACCATTTTTGCAAATACATCTTTATCGACATGTTTCCCACCAAATTTTTCAGCTAATGTGACAACACCAACGGGAAGTGAAATCCATGACACGATGGCTTCTTCAGCATTAATACAATTCAATGACTGGGCACCTTGGATTTTTTGTATGTCAATCCAGATCAGCTCTGAAGAGCCGCCACCGATATCAAATATCAAAGCATAATCGCAATTATTATCTATGAGCGGTACACAGCCTGAAACGGCTAATTTTGCTTCCGTTTCCTGACAAATTATCTCCAAATTCAACCCTGTTTTACTCGCAACATCTTCTAGAAAATGAGCACTATTGCCAGCTGCACGACATGCTTGTGTTGCGACCAGCCTGGCTCGATTTACTTTATGAAAGGCCAATTTGGCAGAACAAACCTGCAATGCATCGATTGTTCGTGCCATAGCATCTTTGGAGAGATAGTTAGTTTCACTCACTCCTTCGCCTAAGCGGATGATACGAGAGAAAGCATCAACAATTTGAAAGCCCTGGCGATTTGGGCGCGCCAATAGGAGCCGGCAATTATTTGTACCAAGATCTAACGCGCCATATACGGGAGCTTTTGTTTTATTGCTCTGTTTTGGCTTTATTTTATTAGCACTGTCGCCTGTTTTGTTGTTTTTACAGGCTCTATCGGCTGGAGGTTCTTGTTTTAGTTCTGAGATGGAAGCTCGCCTGAACGGTTCATCTTTTTTATCAGATGTTGTTTGGTGAACATTTCCTTCTCTTGCTTCAACAGGTCTTATTTGATCAGGTCTGGCTTTAGCTGAAGCTTGTGCGAATTCTTTTAAACTCTCTTTTTTATGGTTCTTTGTTGAATGAGCTCTTAAGTCTTCATCTTCAGCTGTTGATCTTTTTGACCTTTCCTGTTTCTCCTTGCATTCTCTCCCCTCCATACCAGTTTTGCGCCTGTGGTTATCACCGAAGTCGCCTGGCATTCTCTATTCTCTTTCCTTTTCTGACAAACTGATGTGACAGATAAACTGAGTTGGTTATTTTTTAGCTTCAATTACCACTTTTAGGTGACAAGCTCTAGACATCTTTACGATTGTTTTTATATTCTCGCTCAGTTTATCAAAAGAAAACCATGGTACAAGCAAAACAAAGCCAACTCGTTAAATTATAATAATTTTCATTATCATTAACTAACGGACTGGCTTTGATAGTCTTGCTTTCAGCCCCCTCAAACCTGAGAGATCACTGTTCATTTTTAGATTATTTCTTCACGTCGAAGAATGTTCATAACTTCATCGGCCAGGTCTTCTGGCGGTGTTTCTGCACCAGCTAACACGATTTCAGCATTTTCCGGCTCTTCGTAAGCCGAATCAATGCCTGTAAATTGCTTGATCTCACCAGCTCTTGCTTTTGCATAGAGGCCTTTGATATCTCTTGCTTCACAGACATCTAATGGTGTGTCGACATGAATTTCAATGAACTCACCATCCTCAAATAAAGACCGTGCTAGTCGCCGATCTGCCTTAAAGGGAGAAATGAAGGAAACCATCACAATAAGCCCAGCGTCGACCATTAGTTTGGCAGCTTCAGCTACTCTGCGAATATTTTCTGTGCGATCTTCATCAGAAAAGCCTAAATCTCTGTTGAGACCATGGCGTACATTATCACCATCAAGGAGATAAGTATGATGTGCGCCTAGGTGCAGCTTACTCTCCAAAACATTGGCTATTGTTGATTTGCCCGAACCAGACAACCCTGTGAACCACAAGCAACACGGCTTTTGCCCTTTTGCTAATGCACGCGCGTCTTTATCGACAGCCATATGCTGCCAATGAACATTATCTGCGCGTCTATCGGCCCCTTTGATCAAACCAGCTGAGATGGTTGCATTGGTTAGGCGATCGATCAGAATGAAATTACCTGTTTCCAAATTGTTTGTGTATGGATCAAATACAATCGGTTTGCTTAAATTTAGCTCACACACGCCGACATCATTGGTTGATAATTGCTTATCTTCAATTTCTTCCAGCGTATTCACGTCCAGCTTATGATCAATACGGGATACGGTTGCAATTACTGTTTGGTGGCCCGCTTTCAACTGATAAGCACGACCAATTTGCAATGGCTCTTCACTGAGCCAAATTAATGACGCTTCTATTTGTTGAGCGATACAAGGGCGATTTTCTTTGTGAGCAATTACATCGCCTCTAGAGATATCGATTTCATCTTTTAAGGTCAGTGTTACTGATTGACCTGGATTTGCTTCTTCCAAATCACCGTCATAAGTCACGATGCGATCAACTGTTGATTCTTTACCAGACGGCAGAACTACGATTTCGTCACCAACTTTTACCTGGCCACTTGTCAGTGTTCCTGAAAAGCCACGGAAATTTAGGTCTGGTCGATTAACCCACTGCACTGGATAGCGCAAAGCCTGAGCTGCGCGTTTATCTGGCACATCAAACTCTTCCAGGAATGCAAGTAAACTTGGGCCTTCATACCAGCTTAGAGACTCACTTTTAGTTGTGACGTTTTCGCCATTCAAGGCTGAGATTGGAATTGGGTGAATTTCATCCAGGTCTAATTTTTCAGCAAATTCAATGTAATCAGCGACGATTTCATTGTAGCGCTCTTCACTGTACTCAACCAAATCCATCTTATTGACGGCCAAAACCACATTCTTAATCCCAAGCATAGAAACGATGCAGCTATGACGTTTGGTTTGTGTAATCACACCTTTGCGGGCGTCGATTAAGATAACGGCCATATCACATGTTGAAGCGCCTGTGGCCATGTTGCGAGTATATTGCTCATGACCTGGTGTATCAGCAACGATGAATTTGCGTTTTAAAGTCGAGAAATACCTGTAGGCAACATCAATGGTGATGCCTTGCTCGCGTTCAGCTTGCAGACCGTCAACTAGAAGAGCCAAATCCAGCTCGCCATGTTGCGTTCCATGGGCTTTACTATCTTTTTGTAAGCTTTGCAGCTGATCTTCTGCAACCAGCTTGCTATCATATAGCAAGCGCCCGATGAGGGTTGATTTGCCATCATCCACGCTTCCGCATGTTAAAAACCGTAAAAGGCTTTTTTGTCCAATATTGTTATCATTCATAGCTTGGCCAAACTCTACTGCGCTTTGCTCTTGTTCTTTTTCTTGCTGCTTATCTTTTGTCAGTTCAGTCATTTTTTAAAAATAACCTTCCTGTTTTTTCTTTTCCATTGAACCAGCTTCGTCATGATCAATCACTCGGCCCTGGCGCTCAGATACTCTGGAAACTGTGAGCTCTTCAATGATGTCTGAAACGGTTTCTGCCTCAGAAGAGACAGCGCCTGTTAATGGATAACAGCCGAGTGTGCGAAACCGGACCTTTTTCATTTCTGGTGTTTCGCCAGGCTCTAGCGGCATACGATCATCATCAACCATTACCATTACGCCATCACGCATCACAATTGGGCGCTCTTTTGCAAAATATAAGGGGACTAGAGGGATGTTCTCTTCGTCGATATAATTCCAGACGTCTAATTCTGTCCAATTTGAAAGAGGGAACGCACGGATGCTTTCACCAGGATGAACGCGGCTATTATAGTTGTGCCATAGTTCTGGACGTTGGTTTTTTGGGTCCCAGCGGTGGGTTTTGGTGCGGAAAGAAAACACTCTTTCTTTCGCTCTTGATTTTTCTTCATCGCGCCGCGCACCACCAAAGGCCGCGTCAAAGCCCCATTTATCTAAAGCTTGTTTGAGTCCTTCAGTTTTCATAACATCTGTATGAATGGCAGAGCCGTGACTAAAGGGACCAATGCCTTGTTTTACGCCGTCTTCATTAATATGAACCAGCAACTCAACGCCGGTATCTGCGGCCATTTTTTCGCGAAATTCAATCATTTCCTTAAATTTCCATGTCGTATCAACATGAAGAATTGGGAAAGGAGGTTTCGAGGGGTAAAATGCTTTTAAGGCTAAATGTAGCAAGACAGCGCTATCTTTACCGATTGAATAAAGCATAACGGGCTTTTCAAACGAGGCTGCAACTTCGCGGATGATATAAATGCTTTCCGCTTCAAGCTCTTGTAAGTGGCTTAATTTCATTGGGTTTTGAACCAGTTCATTATTTTAATGCCTCGCTCACAGAAAACACCTGTTGGGCTGAGGAAATATGAAGATCATTTCTCCCTATCAGATAGCTTGTTTTCAGCTAATTCTAAAGGGCTTTTTGAAAATAAAAAACGCATTTACCTCGGATCGCCTCAGGGAAGCATATAGCTATAGTTTTTAGGTCCCAATTAGAATATATCCACTGTATTTCTCTCTCTTGTGGATTTATTTTTTACATAAACTATCAAATAAAACCTCAATCAAAATAAAATTTCAGGTATTTTAGGTTTTAAAGTTATATTTTTTCCTTGGAATTTTGTTTTCTTACTTCATTGTCTCCATAATCACAGTCTTGACATTAAGTGCAGCTAATTCATATATCGAATTGATATATTTTATTGAATACATATTATATTTGATATATATGTCGTTCTGTCTTTTAGAGCATTTCGCTTTTTGATGAATTTAATGAACTGCTCTATCTTTTCGTTTAAGCGAGTTGTTTTTCGTAAAACCGGTGTCCACTTTTACGCAACACGCTCTAGTATTTAAGTTGTATCAAGCTGATGAATGTTCGCACCCTATGTCTTGGAATCCTTTCTTTTGCGCAAATGACCGGATATGACATCCGTAAACTTGCTGCAGAGGGGAATTTTAGTCATTTCTGCGAAGCTAATTACGGCTCAATATATCCAGCACTTTCTCAATTAACCAAAGATGGGTTTGTTGTCTTTACTGACGAAGCCCTTGATGGCAAACCACCACGAAAGATTTATTCAATTACGGAAAAGGGACGTGTTCATTTATTTGAAACATTAAATAAACAACCAGGACCTGACCGATTTAAATCTGAATTTCTTTTTTACAGCTTATTTCAAGATAAAATGCCTGCCAGTGATTTTAGGAAATTATTAGTTCGTAAAATCGCTGAAACAAGAGACACACTAGAGAGCCTTGAAAAGGCCAATGAATGTTGTGACCATAGGCCAAGTCATTTCGCACTTGGGTATGGAGTTGCAATGAATAAAGCCGTTCTTGACTATTTAAAAAAATATTTGGCTTCTTTTGACACCACTCAAAAACAAGCCACACAAACCCTTTCAGACAAAGATTAACCTAACGCGGAGCTGGGCGATGCCCGATCATAAGCAAACAGACGCAAAAAAAGATCAGACCCTTTCTTCTAAACTGCCAAAACCAAAAAAAGTAAAAATGTCATCCTCCATTATGTGGGCTTTGATTTTTACACTGCTTATTGCTGCATGGATCGTGACGGGAGATTTTAAGGGTGGAAGCTCTCTGAAGACTGAAAGCCCGAGCTTGGCTGAAAAGGCAAAAAAAGATAAAACTGAAGGCACTTCTTTTCGTGTACGCACCGCGGAATTTCCTGTTGTTGAACATCCAGAAAAAATCGTCATTCGCGGGCGCACTCTTTCTGACAATCAAGTTGAGTTAAAAGCTGAAACAGCGGGTCTCATAACGAAGCTTGAGGTTGAAAAAGGTGATTTTGTTAAAAAAGACACCCTTATTTGTCATCTTGAAGATGGCGGGAGGACGGCGGCTCTTTTAGAAGCCAAGGCTGTGGTTACTCAAGCTGAAGCGGACTTTAAAGCCTCGAAAACCCTTGAGCGCCGCGGGCATACGGCTGGTTTGAAAGTTCTTCAGAACAAAGCTCTTGTGGACCGGGCAAAGGCGACCCTTTTGCGAGCTGAACTTGATTTGGCCCGGACTAAAATTAAGGCTCCGTTTGATGGGTATATTGATCAGTTGCCCTCTAAGGTTGGTAGTTACCTCTCTGTTGGCGGGTCTTGTGCCACACTGGTTGCCTTAGACCCACTAATGGTCATTGGGGCCGTTCGAGAGAGGGATATCGGTAAACTTAAAACTGGCATGAGTGGTACAGCTAATTTGGTCACAGGTGTTTCGGCTAAGGGTAAAATTCATTTTATTTCCGCCAGGGCGGAAAATGAAACACGGACTTTTCGTATTGATTTATTGATCCCGAATAAAGATGGGCTACTGAAAAGCGGTGTTACTGCCGATATAGAAATTCCTCTGGCTCCAAGAAAAGCCATGAAACTGCCCCCTAGCATTCTTACATTAAATGATAATGGGAAGGTTGGTGTTCGTGCAGTCTCACCTGTGGGTAATGTTGAATTTTTACCTGTAAAAATTCTGTCTGAAGAAGATAGCGGCATTTGGGTTGAAGCCTTACCAGCAAGCAAAAAAATAATTACAGTCGGTCAAGATTTTGTGAAAGCCGGACAGAAGGTTGAAGCCGTCCAAGACACAAAATTTAAGCAGAGCACTCCTGATGTAAAAGGAACTCCGGGATCCTGAATAGAACACTCATCATATAATTTAATGAATTGATGAGTAAATGAGCAAATGGCGAACTGACCAATGAACACAATTCTTGAGACAATTCTGAACCGCCCGAAAACTGTTTTAACCCTTATGGTGGTTATGATTTTAGCAGGGATTTCGACCTATATCTCAATTCCGAAAGAAGCGGACCCGGATATTGATGTGCCTGTTTTCTCAGCGACGATTATATTGCAAGGCATTTCACCAGAAGATTCCGAGCGCCTTCTTGTTAAACCGATGGAGACGGAGTTACGCTCTCTAGAAGGCTTGAAAGAGCTCACAGCTATTGCGGGCCAAGGCTACGCTACCCTGATTGGTGAATTTCAAATCGACATGGACTTAGCGAAAGCTGGTGTTAATTTTCGAGAGAAAGTCGACAAAGCGAAAGCTGAATTGCCAACTGATGCTGAAGAACCGATTGTTGACGAATTTAACTTTAGTTTGTTTCCGACCATTATTGTCACCCTTTCTGGTGATGTGCCCGAGCGCACGCTTTTCAACATGGCCAAGAAATTACAAAATGAACTTGAGGCCATACCAACAGTTCTGGAAGCTAAATTATCCGGTCATAGAGAAGAACTCCTGGAAGTGCTCATTGACCCGACCCGGTTAGAGGCATATGAAATTGACCCGAAAGTTTTGGGGCAACGACTTACAAGCAACAACCAACTGATCACTGCTGGACAATTAGACCGTGGTGCTGGTCGTTTTAATGTGAAAGTGCCTGGACTTATTCGCACAAAAGAAGACGTGTTTAACATCCCCTTGAAAACCGGCAAAGACGGGGATGTGACGCTAAATGACGTGGCCCTCATACGCCGCACCTTTAAGGATGCGACCAGTTTTAGCCGCTATAATGGCAAGCCAGCCCTTGCTCTTTCTGTTGTAAAACGCAAGGGCACGAACATCATTCAAAACAACATTAAGGTTCGAGAAGTTGTGGCCAAATTCACTAAGGACTGGCCATCGACTGTCAAAATTGATTTTGCGCTTGATCAATCAAAGTTCATTTTTGAAGTTATTGGCTCTCTTCAAGCTTCGATTATTTCAGCTATCTTACTTGTGATGATTGTGGTTGTGGCCACGCTTGGCCTTCGCTCTGGCTTGCTTGTTGGCCTCTCAATTCCAGCTAGTTTTATGACAGGCTTTCTGCTCATCGGTGTTATGGGATTAACGGTGAATATGATGCTGATGTTTGGCATGGTGCTCACAGTTGGTATTCTGGTAGATGGTGCCATTGTTGTTGTTGAATATGCTGACAGGAAAATGGCTGAAGGACTTGCACGTAAAGAGGCTTATATTCTTGCTGCCAAACGAATGTTCTGGCCGGTAACGTCTTCGACGGCAACAACACTTGCAGCTTTCTTACCTCTGTTATTTTGGCCAGGGGTTTCTGGTAAATTTATGAGCTACTTACCGCTCACTGTTATCTTTGTGCTCACCGCCTCTCTTTTGACAGCGATGATCTTTTTACCAGCGCTTGGATCTTTGTTTGGTAAAAATGTTTCTGATCCATCGCAGACTGAATTAGCAAAAAAACTCTCTGGCGGCCAGCAGATGGACTACAAAGAAGTCCCTGGTTTCTCAGGGCTCTATGTTCGTTTTGCACAGCGCCTTATTCACCACCCCTTTAAGGTGCTTTTTGTCTCCTTTGCCCTTATGTATGGTGTGTTTGCAGTTTTTGGCAAAGTGAATAATGGGGTTGAATTTTTTGTTGATACGGAACCTGAGCAGGCTTTGGTTTTCATTTCGGCAAGAGGCAATATCTCAGCACAAGAAGAACTAGCTTTGGTTCGTGAAGTCGAAGATATCGCTCTCAATGTGAAAGGGATTGCCTCCGTATTTACAACAACCGGTGGTAGCGGTAGCGGCCCAGAACTTGGCTCTGGTGTTACTGACGCTCCGCTTGATCAAGTTGGGCTTTTGACAATTGAGCTAGCCGATTTTGCGACAAGGCGGCCCGGCAAAGTTATCCTTGAAGAATTAAGACAACGCACAAAAGATATTGCAGGCATTAAAATTGAAGTTCGCAAACGTGAAGATGGCCCCCCAACTGGCAAAGCAATTAAGCTTGAAGTTTATGGCCCCTCACGACCTCAAGTTTATGATGTTATCTCAAAAATAAATTCTCACATGAGCACTACTATGGAAGGTTTGCGAGACATTGAAGATACTCGGCCTCTACCTGGAATTGAATGGGTCTTGGAAGTTGATAGAAAGGAAGCCGGACGATTTGGAGCTGATGTAGCATCTGTTGGCGGGCTTATTCAGCTTGTCACCAATGGTTTTCTCATAGCGCAATATCGCCCTGATAATTCGGAAGATGAAGTTGATATCAGAGCGCGCCTTCCTCGCAATGAGCGGACACTTGATGGCCTGGATGGGTTACGGTTACGAACAAGCAATGGTCTTGTGCCCATTGAAAATTTTGTTACCAGATCTCCAGCGCCCAAAGTGAATAGCATTATTCGCAAGGATGGCAACTTTGTAACGACCATTAAAGCTGCGGTTAAAACTGGTGTTAACGGCAATGAAAAAGTTCAAGAGCTTGATAAATGGATAAAGTCTCAAAAGTGGCCTCAAGGTGTGCGGTTTAGGTTTCGCGGGGCTGATGAAGAACAACAAGAAGCCGGTGCCTTTCTTGGTAAAGCAATGATCGGTGCTCTCTTCATTATGTTTATTATCTTGCTAACCCAATTTAATAGTTTTTATCAAACCTTCCTTACTCTCTCGACTGTGGTGATGTCGGTTATTGGTGTGCTTCTTGGTATGATTGTAACAGGGCAAACCTTTTCTATCATTATGACAGGAACGGGGGTTGTCGCACTTGCTGGGATTGTCGTGAACAACTCTATTGTTCTGATCGACACTTATAATCGTTTGATGGAACTTGGCATTAGCCCAATTGATGCCTCTCTTCGAGCTGCAGCTCAGAGATTGCGACCTGTGCTATTAACTACCATCACGACCATTTGTGGTTTGTTACCCATGGCGCTTCAGATCAATTTGGATTTCTTTGATCATTCTGTGCAGTTTGGATCGATTACCTCTATTTGGTGGGTGCAACTTTCAACTGCTATTATCTTTGGTCTTGGGTTTGCGACGATTATCACCCTGATCCTGACGCCTGTAATGCTAGCGTTTCCAACCATATTCAGAACGGAAATTTGGCCGAAGCTTAAGAGCTACTTTTCGAGAACTCCTCAGCTTACTCGCAACTAGGGCATTGCTATTTTTAGATCGTTTTTTACTTTTTTAACGCCTTGATTAATTTTGGTAGACAACAATAAAAAGCCGCCCGATTTAAGAATAAATCGAGCGGTATTTTATTAAGAAATATACTTAAACTTTACAGCAGATTAATCGAGAAAATCTTTGTAATAGCTTAAGCCATATTTATTGAAGATTTTTTTCAACTCCCCAGATTTACGAAGCTCTAGGAGTTTGTCACTAATTTCATAGGCAAGGTCTCGGCTATCATGATTGATCGCAACACCAATATCCCATCGGGGTTTACTCATGCCAGGAAATGGTGGACTTGAGATTAGATATTCTTTTTTCAAGCCCTTAATAGCGGCTTCTAACTGACCTCTTGGTCCTATTAAACCTGCCACTTCACCAGCTCTTAAACCTGCCATTGCTCTCGCAAAATCTTTATAACGAGCAGCATTGGCTCTTAATCTACCGCCTAAAGTTGTTGGAGACGAGAGATAAAAATCTCCCAATGTATCTAATTCAACGCCGATTTTAGCACTGAGAAAAGGAGCTAAAGTTTCAGAGCGGCCAACTTTTTCAGGATCTGACAAAAGTGCCATACGTTCAGTATAGTACCTGCCGGTAATTACAGTGAGTTGGTTTCTCTTGCGCAACTCATCATCTACAGGAACGTGCATCATTACATCTGCTATACGGCTATCTATGTAATGACCTTTCCAAACATTGTTGCGAAGATCATCGTCTACTGTTTCATCAGCACCTCGAACAAAGAGATCTAATCTTAGTCCAAGCATTTCAGCTAATTTTTCAGCGATCTCAACATCTACCCCAACCATCTTTTTATTTTTATCCATATATGAATAGGGTGGGAAGTTTTCATAGACAAAAATGCTTATATATTTTGATTCAATGACATCGTCTAAAGGACGGGCGGACGCCTTACCTGCCGTTAGGCAGAATGAAAGCGCAATAAAAAAAAATGCAAGCAGGGTGAAGCCTGCTTGCATATTTTTGTTTCTTTTCAGGAACCTGATCATAAGCACCAATTTATTTTAAGATCTTATCAAAATCAAGCTCTGCGCAACTTCCGCCTGTGCCTTTTACAGCAGCTTCATCATCATCTTCTGGGCGGATGTTGATGTAAGCGCGAAGAGCCCACATAGCTTCTTGAGGCATTAGACCTTCAAACTTAGGCATCTTTGTAGTGCCATTTTGGTGATAACCTTTACGAACACGACTGATAAACCATTCATCACCATATGCATCTTTTTCAAGATAACGTAGATCTGGAGCTGTACCACCTGATACAACACCTAACCCGTGACAACGTGCACAATTTTGGTTGTAAGCTGTACAACCAACTTCGATGATGCGCTTAATTTCTTTTGGTCTTGTCTTTTTAGTAAATGGGTTTTCGACTAACCAGTCTTTACCCAATGGCGTGATACCAGCTGTATCTACTGCCTGAGGTGTTACGTCACCGTGGCTAAAGCCTAGTGATGAAAAACCTAAAATTCCTACTATCATTACAAATGAAGCAATGCCTAATCTAGCAATTTGCATATATTTCTTCTCCCTTGGCGTGGTTCTAAGGCCCCGCATACCCGAGACGCAACATAGTCAAACAATGCGCCGCTCTAAATTGTGCTTTAGTGCACTTATTTTTACTTTATGATGTTTTTATTAATAAGAGTTAACAAATAAGAAGACGCTTTATCTCCTTATTACATATCTATTTTCTTAAATTAAAAACATAGTTCATTAATTAAATCTTATATATGATATATGTTGAAAAATTGACTGGAACTATTGATCTTAATGCTTAATTTTTCCCTTGTTCTTTCGTCTAACCTCATTTTTCTCTCATAACTTTCTCAATAGTTGCTGTTAGTTTTGTATATGACGATCTAACTTGTGATGACTTTATCCTTTCTATATCGTTTCATAGCGATCAGGATTGGAGCTAAAATTTATGTATAATGGGGAGAGTAAGTCGAGTATGAAGTTTCTTGTCACCAAAGCTGTCAAATTAGTTAGTCTAGTTACGCTATTCACTTTTACTGCAACAGCCTTTTTAGGCAGCATTGCCAGTGCTAAAGAGCTCTCCATTGAGTTCCTTTATATTGAGAGCAAGGAAAAACGCCCTGCTACATTATCTAATTTAGTTGCGCCACCAGAAGACGATGGTTTACTTGGCGCCCAATTAGGCATCAAAGACAACAATACAACCGGTCGTTTCTTAAAACACACCTATAAAATGGATGAAGTCGTTATTGCTCATAACGAAGATTTCAAAGCTAAACTTGATGAGGCCTTGAAAAAATATCCGAACAAATTTGTTGTCGCCAACCTTAGCGCTGACAAGTTAATTGAGTTAACTGACCACCCCCTTGCCAAAGAGAGGCTAGTCTTTAACGCGGGTTCTCTCAATACTGATCTTCGTATTAATAAATGCAGACCGAATTTGCTTCATACAATACCTAGTCGCCGTATGCTTACGGACGGACTTTCTCAGTTTCTTATAAAAAAGAACTGGAAAAAAGTGTTCCTTATTGAAGGGCTTAAAAGAGGTGATAAAGAATTTGCTGAGCAATTCAGAATTTCAGCTAAGAAGTTCCGTTTAAAAATTGTGACTGATAAAAAATGGGCTGAAGGGGCTGATATGCGCCGCAATGCAGCGGCTGAAGTGCCTAGTTTCACACAGGGCTCTGATTATGATGTGGTCTTTATTGCTGATGAAGTTAAAGATTTTGGACAGTACGTTTCATATCACACGTGGTTGCCACGACCTATTGTAGGTAGTCACGGTATTGAGCCTGTTGCTTGGCACCGTGTTGTTGAACAATGGGGTGCTGCTCAGTTGCAAAGCCGCTTTAGAAAACTGGCCACTCGCCCTATGGCACAAAAAGATTATGCCTCTTGGACGGCTATTCGAACTGTTGCAGAAGGTGTTACTCGTCTCAAAACAACAGAAATTCCCACACTAAAAGATTATATTTTGGGACCTAAAATTCGTCTAGCCATGTTTAAAGGACGCTCTATGAGCTATCGCCCTTGGTCTGGTCAAATGCGCCAAACTATACCTCTAATTCATGCGGGAGGTGCTGTGATCAAGCTTTCTCCTATTGAAGGGTTTCTTCATCCTAAAACTGAACTTGATACACTTGGTATTGATGAAGGACAAGCTAAGTGCCGGGTTCAATCATAAGTTTCTGAACATGTGTTTTTGTGCATATGTCCTTGGGCGGGGCAACGTCCTCATCGTTGCCCGCCCTTCCCTATTTTGGCCCTCTTTTGGCCTTCTTTTCTGCCCTCGTTTAGAACCTCGTTTCTGGCGAAGATTGATACACTGAAGTTTAAAACTATTTAGTCACTTGAAAATAAGGAGAGTTTACATGAGACTAATTAAAGCCGTAAGTAAAGGTGTAGGTAAAGCTGCCCCGAAACTGGCATTTACCGCATTGATGGCTTTAGGAGCAGTGAGCTTACAAACCTCTTTTGCAACACCCGCTTATGCCGGTAAAATTTATGTTACAAATGAAAAAGACGACACGTTGAGTGTTATCGATACAAAAACATTAGAAGTTGTTAAAACCATTCCTGTTGGTGACAGGCCGCGTGGCATCACACTTTCTAAGGATGGCAAACATTTATACATTTGTGCATCTGACTCTGACACAGTTCAGGTGATGGATGTTGCAACTGATAAGATTTTGCATGAATTGCCTTCTGGTTTAGACCCTGAGCAATTCGCCTTGCACCCTAATAACCGTCTTTTATTTATTGCAAATGAAGATGATGCGATTACCACTGTTGTCGACACACAGAAAAAAACAGTCGTTGCACAAATTGATGTGGGCATTGAGCCGGAAGGTATGGCTGTGAGCCCAGATGGCAAATGGGCTATCACAACATCAGAGACAACAAATTTCGTACACTGGATCAATGTTGAAAAATTGGTACTTGAGCACAACTCTCTTGTCGACCAACGTCCTCGCCATGCTGAGTTTACAAAGGATGGAAAGCGTCTTTGGGTTTCAGCTGAAATTGGCGGCACTGTGAGTGTTTTCAATGTTGCTGATAAAAGCGAAGTTACAAAGATCAATTTTGAGGTTGCAGGCATTGCCAAAGACCGTGTGCAACCTGTTGGTATTCGTTTTTCTAAAGATGGCAAGCTAGCCTTTGTGGCGCTTGGCCCTTCAAACCGCGTTGCTGTTGTTGATACAGAAACATTTAAAGTGACAAAATACCTGCTTGTTGGTCGCCGTGTTTGGCATATGGCTATGACACCAGATGGTAAGCAGATGTATACAACAAATGGAGTTTCCGGGGATGTCTCAGTTGTTGATTTATCGACATTAAAAGTTGTTAAATCTATTAAAGTTGGACGTTACCCTTGGGGCGCTGTTTACGTTCCAAGCAAATAAAACCTATAAATTATACAAATCCAGGCAAAGTAATTTGCCTGGATTTTTTCTTTGAATGCTCTAATTGGTTCAGTGAATTTGATTAAGCCCATGTCATATAACTAAATGATCATTTTATTACGGGTCTTCAAATCTTTACATACATCAACACTGGACCTAAGCTGCTTTGCGAAATAGAAATTTAATGCCTCACTTGGCAACTGCTGATTATTCGAAAGCTAATTCATGACAGATACCCTCTCAAATCAGTCCCCTCATTCCGAAATGGTTCCAACTGCGGCGATTTCTATCGAGGGGGTTTCTTATAATTACGGGAAGCGCAAAGCGCTTAATGATGTGAGCTTTCAGGTGTTGCCAGGGCAGTTTACAGCGCTACTTGGTGCAAATGGTGCTGGCAAGTCAACATTACTTTCACTGATCACTCGCTTGTTTGATACACCCGATGGTACCATTTCTATTGACGGGAAATCTTTTGCCTCTCATGGTTCAAAAGCACTGGCGCCACTTGGTGTTGTCTTTCAACAAACAACATTAGATCTCGATTTATCTGTCAGGCAGAATTTAAGATATTTTGCCAGATTGCGCGGCATGTCTTCATCTTTTGCAAAGCAAAGAATTGAAGAAACACTTTCAGCCTTAGAAATGTTTGAGCGGGTTGATGAACGGGTTCGAGATTTAAATGGTGGGCATCGCCGCCGTGTTGAGATTGCTCGCTCCATGTTGCATCAGCCGAAATTGCTTTTACTAGATGAACCGACAGTTGGCCTCGATATTCAAACTCGCCGCGTCATTGTAAATCATATTCATAACCTTGCGAAAAACGACAACGTTGCTGTTCTCTGGACGACGCATTTGATGGATGAAATCTGGGATGAGGACCACTTAATCGTCCTGGATAAGGGGAAGATCATTGAAGACGGCACTGTCAAAGAGATTTTGAGTAAGAATGGGGCGAATTCTGTGAGTGATGTTTTCGAGAGTATTATTATTCAAGAAGAGGAGCGGTTAAAATGATAGACGGTTTGATGATCCGCGCTCTTTATGGCATTTTATACCGCGAATTTTTGCGCTTCTTCCAACAACGTGCTCGTTTTTTATCAGCGCTTGTCCGGCCCTTGATTTGGCTGCTTGTCTTTTCTGCCGGCTGGCGGCAAACCCAGGGCCTTGCGCCTTATGCTCCATATCAGACATATATTCCTTATGAGGTTTATATGATCCCGGGGCTTTGCGCTATGATCCAATTGTTTAATGGGATGCAAAGCTCCCTTTCGATGATTTATGACCGGGAGATGGGCTCTATGCGCGTGCTCCTCACCACGCCTCTGCCGCGCTGGTTTATCTTGGTTGCTCGACTTTTCGCCGGTGTTGCGGTCTCGCTTTTACAGGTTTATGCCTTTTTAGCGATTGCATTTATCTTTACTTATTTTGAATTTTTGGAACTTGACATAGACCCTATTGGCTACCTCACCGTTCTGCCAGCTTTAGTTATTTGTGGCTTTATGCTTGGCGCTCTCGGAATGGCACTTTCAGCAACCGTTAAGCAGCTAGAGAACTTTGCTGGCGTGATGAATTTTGTGATTTTCCCTATGTTTTTCATCTCAAGCGCCTTGTTCCCCTTATGGCGAATTAAGGATCTTTCTTACACATTTTACCAATTTTGCATCTACAACCCGTTTACCTATGCTGTTGAGCTTATTCGTTTTGCTTTGCATGGGCAGTTTTACGCCGAGGGAGCGCTTGTAGTTGCCGTTACCAGCCTTATAGCTCTTGGGCTAGCTATTTATGCTTATGACCCTTCACGGGGGCTCAAAGCGAAGGGGAAAAAGGGGTGATTTTTATTGGCGCTTCAGTTGCCCACTATGCAACCGCGCTATTCTCTCTCACGGGCTATTTTTTCGCTGAAATAGCGAAAAGCCCTCCGAGGGGCGGGGCTTGCCCCGGGCAGCTCACGCTGCCATGTCCTGACGCCGAAAAGGCGTCACTCCTTCCTCGTTTGGTGAGTTTTTTGCTTTGTGCGATCTGCCGAATTCAGCCTGTTTACTATGAATAGCTGATATATGAGAGAGTGGAATATTGATGATAATTTTATTCCACTATCCCTTGCGTTAGCCTCTAATATCGGTTATAGGTTCTTTTTTGAATTCCATACATTATTATAACTTGGCCTTGAGCTGGTTGGATGTCATTGTATTGACACAGCTTTTGAGGCGTAAATATGCGAGTGTTTGAGCGATGAAAGCAGATATTCATCCTGATTACCATAAGGTAAAGATTGTACTGACAGACGGTACAGAACTTGATTCATATTCAACATATGGCGTTGAAGGTGACCGGATCGTTTTGGATATTGATCCAAACACACACCCAGCTTGGACTGGCGGTAGCCAGCATCTTGTTGACCGTGGTGGCCGTGTTTCTAAGTTTAAGAAAAAGTTCGACGGTTTTCTATAGGCCTAGCTAATCTAGGTTTATTTAATAACCAAAAGAAATTCCCTCCTCTTTCAGAAAAGGGGTTCGGGTAGTGCAGATTATTCTTTTTGGTTTAATCAATTAAAGCTCACAGGTGATTAAAGCGCTCTGTGGGCTTTTTTTTGCTCTCACGGCTATTCCATGAGCTGAAGCTCATGGGCCTACGAGGTGCGGCGCTCGCGCCGGGCAGCTCTGCTGCCATGTACGTGCTCTGAAGTAGAGCACTCCCTTCTTCATATGGTTAGATTGTTTTTTATCTCTCACGGCTATTCCGCCGCTAAGGCGGCGGGCCTCCGAGGGGCGGTGCTAGGCACCGGGCTGCACTGTCGTTTCGCCATGTCCCTCAGCCTGAAGTAGGCTGAGCTCCTTCTTAGTGAAGTGAGATAGCTGCAATTTCTAATGATAACTATTCGGAGCTATGTATTATAACTGGATTAATTTGGTAACAACCAATCTTTAGGTTCGGATATTTCTCCGCAGGCGCTTAACTTACCCTGTGTTCTTGCAAGATACTGGACAATGTTATTTTGTTTGTCGAAATAAAAATGCCACCTATCAAAGACATAGTAATAAACACCTTCGCCCTGTAGAATTCTCCTTAGAATGCCCGGATCATACGCTCCATCAGAATATTCTTTTTCGTATAGCGAATTACCTGGAGTTGGTGTTTTCCAGCCAATAAATTTGTCTGAGATCAAACAGCAATTTTTATTTTTTTTGAAGAACGCTTCTTTGCTCTTATAGGGAAGGATTTTTTGCTCAGCACCATTGTGGTGTCCCCTTCCAGTTGATAGTTCATCTTTTTGCAACATGTCGAGCAATATTGAATAATATTCTTTATCTGATAAAATTTTGAACTTATCGCCGAAGCTTACATACTTCGTTGATCCGTTTTCCGTTTTTATCCATTTTCCTGGTAAACTATACCTAGCCGCATTTTTCAAAAAAATTTCTTTTAATTCAGCTTGAGTTAAGCGACGAGATTTTTCAAAACAATATCCGGTGTAATTTAAGTAGCCTGTCTTGAATGGTTCCCACATGTATACTGTGGTAACTCCCAAGAGAAGTAAGAAAAAATATTTTAGATATTTTTGTTTCATTACAAAAATTCCAAACAGCCAGAAGATGAAAACGTCAGTCGTAAAAAAGCCGGGCATCTTTTAAGATTGCCCGGCTGTTTTTGCCGCTTTTTTAATGCGTCTTCAGATTGCCTTATCTGTGCTTCAGATGCCTACTAGGCATCCGCAAGGAGCAACCGAGGCCGAATAAAAAAACTCTATGAGCGTGGAAGTGTAATTTCTTCTGCGCCGAATGCGTTTTGTAGCATTTGCAACTGTTTTGTTAGTGGGTTATCTGCCACTGATTTTGTTTTTGGCTCTTCGTGGATCATGCGATCTAGAGAGTGGATGCGATCAAACAGGCGTTCTGCATTTTTAATCAATTGCTGTAGGCGGGCTGGTAGCTCGCTGAAGTTTTTGATGTGTGCTGCTCTTGTAGACGCCTGGATTTTAACTTTGTGCTTTTCGGCAGATGCTTGTTCTTCTGTCATCTCGCCTTCGTTCACAGCACGCTGGATAAGCAACCATGAAGCCATTTGCATCAAACGAGTGGTTAGACGCATGCTTTCAGTTGCATATGAAAGGGATGATGTTTGAGATAGAGCTTTTGCTTCTCTGCGGCCATCTGTGTCTAGATAGTTCGCTGTTTCTTCAACGAGAGACATGCCCTCTTTAAAAATCTCATTAAAACACTCAGAACTTACGAAACGTTCCCCGAAAGAAATGGTTTCGGACTCTTTTACATTACTATCAATTACGCGAGACATATTTACTCTTTCAAATTACAAATCAACTTACTGAAGCTAGCTAAGCTCAAATATTGGAGCAAAAATAAGGCCAGTTTTCAGATTTACACGCTTCAGATGCCGACTAGCATCCGTATTGCAATAACTCTCTCACAAGTATGAACGATTTTTTTCCTTTTGGCCAATAAAAAAGGAGCCGCCAATTAGGCGGCTCAGGAAGTTAACAGGGAGGCGTCACAGAGCAGCTAGTAAGCTCTGTTGTTCAGAATTAACTGAATATATTAAACATAACCCAAATCAGTTAATTAAGTATTAATTAATAGTTTTCGAGTGATTCTTATGAAGCAGAAGATAAGGAAATCTTTACCCTGACTACTGTTACGTCCAAGTTTATGCCTAATATTTACTTACTAACCACCTGTTTTGAATAAGTTTTCAGCTTGGCTTGTTTGGGCCTTCTTTTCCTTGATCATGGCTTCAACTCTGTTTTTCTCATCATCCAGAGCTGTAAGTCTTATGGTTAATTCCTCGATTGAAAATTGAGTTAAGTCCTCTCCAACTAAGATCTTTCCTGTTTGCTTTTTTCTTGGTTGAAACTCTTCTTCATCCATAAATTTATTCCTTAAATTTCTACTATTCCTGGCTTTGAAATTCGAGTACACAAGTCACAATAATAAAATTGTGGATTAAAATGAAGCACTGCTTTTGGGCATCGTTTCATTTTGAACTAAAGGATTGTCTCATGTCTTTGCCAGAAACTATGCGCTGTGTTCCAACCTCAGAGACCAAAGGAGCCGCTGGTCTTCAGGTCGTCACTGAAGCTTTACCTGAAGTTGGTGCCAATGATATTTTAATTAAAGTGCAGGCGGCTGGAATTAACAGACCAGACATCCTCCAGCGTGATGGGCTTTACCCAGCGCCAAAGGGGCATTCTCATATTTTAGGTCTCGAAGTGGCTGGGGAAATTGTAGCGCTTGGCTCTGATGTGACAACTCATGCACTCGGCGATCAGGTAACAGCGCTGGTGAATGGCGGCGGATATGCCGAATATTGTTTAGCTGACAGTGGTTCTGCTCTTCCAATTCCAAAAGGCCTTTCTCTCGTAGAAGCTGCCGGCTTGCCAGAGACCTTCTTTACTGTTTGGTACAATGTATTCCAAACCGGTGGTCTGAAGGCTGGTGAGTGGTTCATGGTGCATGGCGGCACAAGCGGCATTGGCACGACGGCCATTCAAATGGCGAAAGCATTTGGCGCCAAAGTCATCGCAACTTGTGGTTCTGATGAGAAATGCTCAGCTGTCCTCGAACTTGGTGCCGATGTCGCGGTTAATTATAAAACGCAAGATTTTGTCGAAGTGGCAAAAGAAGCCACTGGCAAGGCAGGCGTCAATGTTATTCTTGATATGGTTGGTGGTTCTTATATTGAAAAAAACTATTCAGCTGCGAGCGTTGATGGTCGGATTGTTCAAATAGCATTCCTAGAAGGCTCAAAGGTTGAAATCAATTATATGCGCTTGATGATGAAGCGCCTTGTTCATACAGGATCAACCTTGCGGGCACGCGATAACCAAACAAAGGCAGGCATTGCTTCTGAGGTGCAAGAGAAAATCTGGCCATTGTTAGAAGACAAAACGATCAAACCTGTTGTTTCTAAATGTTTTGCTCTTGATGATATCAGATCCGCTCATGAATTTCTTGAAAGTGGCGCTCATATTGGCAAAGTGATTCTTGATATGGATCTTTAAACAACAAGGTCTTTAAGGCCTAATAAATGATATAGGCCCTTGTTTTGCCGAATTAACATGTAAAATAGAGTGAAATGAAACTCAAAAGTGAATTTATTACATTTATATTGATGCAGCGGCTTGACTAGATGTGAAAAAATCGGCAATTATGGGCACAATCGCACCTGTTTTTTTGAATATGGTATGGAGCCATCTGCGAGTGCCTTTCTATTAATAAGCCTTTTTTTACCACTCAGGGAAAGTGGGATCCTTTTAGAGGATTGAGGTCTTCTCTTAAAGATTTGTATCACTTTAAATTGATTATAATCTTTGGAGGGCTATTCGTACTATTGATATATGAGCCCTATCGGTGATGCTCAAATCCCATCAATATCATCACCTAATTTGAGGGCGGAGAATTGTTTTATGTCTAAAACACCATTAATGCCAAAAGCAACAGCTGTTTGGCTTGTAGATAACACATCACTAACTTTCGAACAGATCGCAGAATTCTGCGGATTACATGTTCTTGAAGTTAAGGGCATTGCTGATGGGGATGTTGCCCATGGAATTAAGGGCATGGACCCTATTTCATCTGGTCAGTTAAGCCGTGAAGAAATTGCACGTGCTCAAAAAGATAGTAGCTATCATATTCAACTTTCTGAATCGAAAGTGGAAATTCCTGAGATTAAGAAAAAACGGTCTCCGCGTTATACGCCGGTTTCCCGCCGTCAAGACCGTCCTAATGCCATTTTATGGCTTTTAAAACGCCATCCTGAATTAAAGGATAGCCAGCTTATGCGCCTTGTTGGCACAACGAAGCCTACAATCGAAGCTATTAGAGAGCGTACTCACTGGAACTCATCAAATTTGCAACCGCTTGACCCGGTTACATTAGGGCTTTGCAGTCAAACCGAGCTTGATGCTGCGGTTCAAAAAGCTGCACGTCGTCTTGCGCGCGAAGCAAAAGAGCAAGGCATTGAACTGCCCGTGAAAACAGGCACTCTACTACCGAGTGAAGAAACTATTGATCTGGGTGGTGACACTAGTAGCGTTACTGAGGCACCTGAAGCTGAAGTTTCTATTGAGAGTGTGTTTGGTGAACAAACTAAAGATGACAAAGCTGATAGCGAAAGTTAATCTTTTCTGACGCTTCAGATGCAACTAGACATCCGTACTGAGCGATTGCAACACGCCAGGCTTTACTGGCGTTTTGCTATGTCCTGAGTTTCGCCATTTCCTAATACCGAAAAGGCGTCACTCCTTCTTCGCAAAGTATTTCTGAATTAATTATTTATATGCTGTTCCGCTGCCAACTGGTAATCATGAAAAATGAATGCTAGGGCTAAGATCTCAGACCCAATAAGAAAACTGTAATATTGTAAAAAATCTTTAAAGATAACTGTATTATCACGTTACTTTTTCTTGATTATTTTTACATTTTCATTTTTCAATTTAGCAAAACACCGCTGCATAACTAGAAGCATTTCTTGATCTGTCGCCGCGTATACGCCCAACGGAACGATATGGGGTGCCTTAGGATCATCTAAGCTTGTACATACAATAAATTTCCAGAGATATACCTCGTTACAGTTTTTTTCTTTTAATTTTTTTACAACAGAGAAGGGTTTATTAACGGACTTAAGGATTTCTTCCACGCTCGCAAAAGCATCTAATTTTTCATTCTTAGCTTCCAACCATTTTGTTACACGATAATTGGCTATTCCATTATGACAATGATCACTTGCACTCTTTTCTGGCGAAATAAATATAGATTTAAAAATATCTCGTTTTTTTTCGGAGGCCCGTGAGCTTACATTACTCATGATAAAAGCAAGCACTATAATTAAGGTACAGATTGTCCGCACTTTCTAACCCCTTTTTTTATATGAATATTACTAGATGCTCTTAAGTAAATATTTTTCCAGTAAAGACAATGCCCTACTAACCTTACGTTGCTGAAACAGTGTGAAGTTTGATTGTGGCAATTTCGTAGTCGTTACATCAAAGAGATTAATGGTCGCTTGATGTATTTTCGCCTTCATCAGGTCTGATCATCTCATAGAGAGAGCTGCCGTCAGATGCCCACCAGCAACTGTGCTTTTGATGCGCTTTAGGTTGGACTCTTTTTGATTGGCTTGTGCCAGCGGTGCTCTATGTTCATGAGGTTTGATGACTTTTCGACTTCTCGAGAGATTTCGATGAGACCTTCTCGTTTATAGAATTTTAGGGCGCGTAGATTTTTCTCATAGGCCCATACAGTTATCCAATCACGATCCGCTTTTGCCATGTCTAATAGGCGCTTGCCAATGCCTGCGCTTCTCTCTTCAGCTACCACATAAAGCGCTCCGATATTGTCAGGCCCATCATCAACTCCGCGGGTACAAAACCCCGCAATGCGTCCATCAATTTCCGCAACCCATACCAAATCAGTCTCGAAGACGTCGGTCCAAAACGCTTGCATTGGTTTAAGATCGTCCAGTTCAGCCATCCACGGAGTTTCGTCTGCCCAATCGCGCAGAATGTCGACACATGTTATGGCGTCAGATTTTTTTCCAGATCGAATAAGAAAAGCCATAACAGCCTCTTTAATGCTAATTGCACTGTCTAACTTGATTTTTGAGATGGACAAAGAAAAATCGTCTTAGATAGTTTTATGCAGGGACAACAAACTAAAGCTTTATCTGCTAACTAAAAAGATAAATCATTTATTATTCGGGAAATTTAGCTTTTAATTTATTGTGATCTATTCATCATCTGATGTTTCATCTTCATCGGGCCTTGAGCATCTCATTGAGAGGGCGCCGCCGTCGGCGTAGATTGTTTGGCCGGTGATGTAACTGGCGTCATCGCTGGCAAGGAACGCTGCGATGGCTGCGATTTCTGTTGGGTTGCCGAACCGCCCCATTGGGGATCTCTCTAATGCTTTTTTGCGCTTTTTATCATTTTTAGCAACTTCAGCTAGCATTGGCGTCATGACATTACTTGGACCAATCGCATTCACACGAACGCCATATGGAGCCATTGCTTGTGCCATGGCTTTTGTTAGCTGGCCCAGCCCACCATTAGCAACAGAAAAACCTACGGCATTGGGCTCAGCTAAAACTGTGTGGGTGGATGTGATGAAGATGATGTTGCCGGGCTGAGGATCAGCGCCTTCAGCTTCAATTTGTTTCATCATTTGCTTTGAGGCTGTTTTACCAAGCAAAAATGAGCCTTTCAGATTAACGTCGATTACAGAGCTGAACTCATCCTCAGACAGCTCTATGAAAGGCTTGTTATCACGGATGGCCGCTGCATTCAGTAGGATATCAACACGGCCAAAAGCTTCTAGTGTAGCTGCCATGAGATTTAATACATCGAGGCGTTCTGCAACATTACAATGGATGAACTCAGCATTGAAGCCTGCTGTTTTTAACTCGGATGCTACGGTCTGCCCATTTTCCTCGTCTTTATCTGCAATGACGATATTTGCGCCATTATGAGCGAAACGATGAGCTGTGGCGCGGCCAATACCTTGACCGCCGCCAGCAACAATTGCAACTTTACCACTTAGCGGCATGAAATATCCTACAAAGATTATAAAAGCTTTCGCTCTTTTTTAGTGCTCCTTCAGGTTGCCCACAAGCAACCGTCGCGAGTGCTCCTTCAGATTGCCATTTCTGTGCTTCAGATGCCCACTAGCATCCGCAAAAACAACCGTCGCGAGTGCTCCTTCAGGTTGCCATTTCTGTGCTTCAGATGCCCACTAGCATCCGCAATAAGCAACCGTCGCTAACCAATATTTCGTGAACCAAGTGCCTCTTTGATTTCATCTAGAATGGCTGGATCATCGATTGTGGCTGGCAACTTAAAGTCTTCACCATTGGCGATTTTGCGCATTGTACCTCGCAAAATCTTACCAGATCGTGTCTTTGGCAAGCGATTAACTGAAACGGCTGTTTTGAAAGCAGCTACAGGACCAATTTTTTCCCTCACCAATTTCACAACTTCACCCTCAATTTCTTCAGTTGAGCGATCAACTCCGCTATTTAACACAATAAAACCAATTGGCAATTGCCCCTTTAGTTTATCATTCATGCCAAAAACAGCACATTCTGCGACATCTTTGTGAGAGGCAACAACTTCTTCCATTCCGCCAGTTGACAAACGGTGACCTGCTACATTGATTACATCATCGGTTCTTGCCATGACATAAACATAGCCATCTTCATCAATATACCCGGCGTCTGCTGTTTCATAATAGCCATCAAAAGTTGTTAGGTAGCTTTCAATGTAGCGAGAGGTATCCCCCCAAAGAGTTGGGGCACAACCTGGCGGTAAGGGGAGTTTTACTGTAATGGCCCCGATTTCACCAGCGGGTAAAACACTCCCTTCTTCATCCAAAATATCAATTTGGTATCCTGGCATAGGTAGATTGGAAGACCCGACTTTGGTGGGTAATTTTTCTAAACCAAAAGGAATACCTGTAATAGCCCAACCGGTTTCTGTTTGCCACCAATGGTCTATTACTGGAACTTTTAAACTTTCAGCGGACCAATTGATTGTGTCTGGGTCAGCGCGTTCACCTGCCAAAAACAAAGCTCTGAAAGAAGTTAAATCTGCTTTTTCCATCAGATCGCCATTTGGATCTTCGCGCTTAATCGCACGAATGGCTGTTGGTGCTGTAAAGAGGACATTGACACTATGTTGCTCAATGACTTTCCAGAAAACGCCAGCGTCTGGAGTACCGACAGGCTTTCCTTCAAAAATCAGTGTTGTCGCGCCCTGGAGCAGTGGTCCATAGACAATGTAAGAGTGACCAACAACCCATCCAACGTCCGATGCCGCCCACATAACTTCACCAGGTTCAATACCGTAGAAATTTTTCATGGTCCATTTTAGTGCAACCATATGGCCGCCATGATCTCGTACCACACCTTTGGGCTTACCTGTCGTTCCAGATGTATAGAGCACATAAAGTGGATCTGTTGCATCGACAGATACGCAATCTGCTTTTTCTCCCTTAAGTTTCACTTCATCGATTAAGGTTTTCCAATCTTTGTCGATTGGGCCCATTGCACTAGGTTCTTGACCTTCTCTTTGGAAAATGATGGTGCCAGAAACTTTATGATCTGCAATTTCAATGGCTTTGTCGATGAGAGGTTTATAAGCAATGACGCGGTTTGGCTCGAGACCACATGAGGCTGCAATGATTAGCTTTGGTGAGCAATCATTAATGCGAATGCTCAATTCTTCTGCGGCAAAGCCTCCGAACACAACCGAGTGTACTGCGCCAATTCGGGCGCACGCCAGCATAGCAATGGCGGCTTCCGGGATCATTGGCATATAGATGATCACCCGGTCACCTTTTTCAACGCCTTGATTTTGGATGACTTTTGCAAAGGCTTCTACTTCACCTAACAAGGCTTCGTAAGAAATTTCTTTCACTTCACCTGTCATTTGACTGTGATAAATGATGGCAGCTTGACCAGGGCGATCAACTACGTGGCGATCTAATGCATTAAAGCATGTGTTACATTTCCCGCCTGGAAACCAACGCCCGTAAGGGCCATTATTTGCATCAAAGACTTTGTCCCACCTTTGATCCCAGGTGATTTTTTCAGCTTCTTTCGCCCAAAATTCTTCACCGTTGTTTTTCCAAGCATCGTAGGTTGCTTTATAACTGCTCATTTTTTCCTCCACTCACCAATTCTTATTGATGTATTTCCTCGGCGACTCTTCTCTTAGGCCCCTTACATACATTCCTTCATCAGAATAAACCAAATAAAAAAAATGTTAATGTTTATCTGAAGAAATTTACTCATTGATTTTGATAATCTTCTGATTGAGTTAATTTCAGATAATTATATGAAGTTACAATAAAAAAGCCCCACTTCTTAGAGCAGGGCTTTTCAAATTTTCGTATTACCTTTTCAGCTTCCTACTGGCTTAAAGATGAGCCAATATTGCTAATAATAACAAGGCTACAATGTTTGTAATCTTAATCATTGGGTTAACAGCTGGGCCGGCTGTGTCTTTATATGGATCACCAACCGTATCACCTGTTACAGCTGCTTTGTGTGCTTCTGAGCCTTTACCGCCAAAATTACCATCTTCGATGTATTTCTTGGCATTATCCCAGGCACCACCACCGGCTGTCATTGAAAGAGCCACAAAAAGCCCGTTCACAATCACACCAAGTAGCATCGCACCTAAGGCACTAAAGGCCGCAGATTTGCCGGCAATGGCATCAATTGCGAAGAAGCAAATGATTGGTGACAGGATTGGCAAGAGTGATGGAATGATCATCTCTTTAATGGCAGCTTTCGTGAGCATATCAACAGCGCGGCCATAGTCAGGCTTTTCAGTGCCTTCCATAATGCCAGGATGTTCTTTAAACTGCCTGCGCACTTCTTCAACGACTTTACCGCCTGCACGGCCAACGGCCATCATGCCCATGGCACCGAAGAGGTACGGCAACATGCCACCAAAGAACAAGCCCACAACCACATATGGATTAGACAATGAGAAGTCTACTGTTACATCCTTGAAATACAAGAAGCTTGTTGCACCCACTTCATTTGCTTTTGCAATAAAGTGTTTGAGATCTTCTGTATAAGCGGCAAAGAGCACTAACGCACCGAGACCAGCTGACCCAATGGCATAGCCTTTAGTTACAGCTTTTGTTGTGTTACCAACAGCGTCAAGTGCATCAGTTGTGTTGCGCACTTCTTCAGGCAGTTCTGACATTTCAGCAATACCGCCAGCGTTGTCAGTAACTGGGCCGAACGCATCTAAAGCCACCACAAAACCGGCTAGTGCCAACATTGTTGATACGGCGATTGCGATACCAAAGAGGCCTGCTAAACCATAAGCCACGATGATGCCAATAATGATCACCAAAGCTGGTAGAGCTGTTGCTTCTAATGAAACAGCAAGACCTTGAATAACGTTGGTACCATGGCCTGTCACAGATGCACTGGCAATACTGCGCACTGGGCGATATTCAGTACTGGTGTAATATTCTGTGATGACAATGATCAAGGCTGTAATTGCCAGACCAACTGCACCGCAATAGAATAGATCCATGCCTGTAAAGGTGGATTCCCCAATTGTCATTGATGTATCCATACCGATGATATGGTCTGTCAAAGGATACATAGCAATGAGAGAGAGAATTCCTGTTGCGATAAAGCCTTTATAGAGCGCACCCATGATAGAGCCATTTGCGCCAAGGCGCACAAAGAATGTGCCAATGATGGATGTGAAAATGCACACGCCGCCGATAGCTAATGGATAGATCATTAGATTTTCAACAATGTCTTGTCCTGCGAAATAAATTGCGGCTAGAACCATGGTTGCAACCAGGGTCACAGCATAGGTTTCAAACAAGTCAGCGGCCATACCGGCACAGTCACCAACATTATCACCCACATTATCCGCAATGGTTGCTGGATTTCTTGGATCATCTTCTGGAATTCCAGCTTCAACCTTACCAACCAAGTCAGCACCAACGTCAGCACCTTTTGTGAAGATACCGCCGCCGAGACGAGCAAAGATTGAGATTAGAGAAGCACCAAAACCTAAGGCGACTAGACTATCGATTACAACGCGGTCTGTGATGGAGTATCCCATTGTTGTTGTTAGAACCAGATAATACACAGCCACACCTAAAAGTGCCAAACCAGCCACTAAAAGACCTGTCACAGCACCCGACTTAAACGCGACGTTTAGACCTGCGGCCAAACTAAAACTGGCGGCTTGTGTAGTGCGTACATTGGCTCGTACTGAAACTAACATTCCAATAAAACCTGCAACGCCTGACATAATGGCACCAATGGCAAAGCCTACAGCAACCTGCCAAGATAATAAAAAAGTCAGCAACACAAAAATTGCGATGCCGACTATTGAGATTGTTCGATACTGTCTAGATAAATAAGCTTGAGCACCTTCTTGAATTGCTCCAGCTATTTCTTGCATCCGTTCATTGCCCGGGTCTGCTGCAAGTACGGAGCGGATTGCCCAAACCCCGTATAGTATTGACAGCACACCGCAACCAATGACCCCCCATAAAACCATGTCCATGTAGGTAACTCCCCATATAGTTTAGCGTTTTCTTTTTACACCGCTATTGAGGCATTAAGATTCAATTCTGACAAGGTGGTAATTGTGGGAAAGTTGGATTCTTTGCCACTAAAGCGCTAAAAAATGACAATTTTTCCGTGCATATTTTTTAATCATTTCAAAAATGGCTAAATTTCTGTCCTTTTAGGCTCAATTCGCCCCCGTTTTCATTTCTATAAATTACGCCATGTTCTATAGATTCGATCTGACCTATGTTGGTCATCGGGATTTCAATTGTCCTTAGGGTATTGGCGAAAACTTCACTGTCTTTTTGTGGGATGGTGCATAAAATTTCATAATCATCTCCCCATCCAAGACAGTGTGACTTTAAAACTTTATCCTCAAAGAACAATTTTTGAGCAGGCTTTGAAACTGGGATCTGGTCGTAATCTATAACAGCTCCGCAGTTTGAAGCTGCGCACAATTTTTCAAGATCAGCAACGATACCGTCAGATAAATCCATTGAGCTTGAGGCATACTCTTTTATAATTTTTGAAAGCACGCATCTTGGTTTTGGTTTTAAGTATCTATCAAGAAGCTCGACTTTTTCTTCGTTTTTTAATGACCAACTTTTCGTTTCTTCTTTATCTGCACGTAATTTAAACCCAAGTGCTGCATCCCCTAATGTCCCACTTACATAGATTTGGTCACCAATATTTGCACCAGACCTTTTTACCATTCTCCCTTTTTCAATTTGTCCAAAAATGGTTATTGAAACCACTAGCGGCCCCTTTGTGCCTGTTGTGTCTCCACCAAGTAAGCTTAAATCAAATTGCTGCATTGCCATTTTCAGGCCTTGCACAAAGCTCTCTGCCCACTTCGCTCCGGGTGCTTCTGGAAAGGCGATGCCTAGCATGAAGGAGAGAGGTTTTGCTCCTTTTGCGGCTATGTCGGAGAGATTTACGGCCAAGGCCTTGTAAGCAATGTCCTTGGGATCATCGATTTCGAAAAAATGCTGGCCTGCTATTAGGATATCTTTAGATATGATGATGTCTTGTTGAGGATCTGGGTTTAGAATGGCAGCGTCGTCAGAAAGTGAAAGGCTCCCCTTAGATGAGCAAAGGGGTTTTAAATAGGTTTTGATAAAGCTGGTTTCAGTTAGCATTTTTTTCTCACTCTCTCTCACGGGCTATTCTGCCACTAAAGCGGCAGGCCCTCCGAGGGGCGGTGCTCACGCCGGACGCCAAAGGCGTCATGTCCTGATGCCGAAGGGGCATCACTCCTTCTTCGTAATGCAGATTCTCTGCTGAGGAAGCGCTATGTCCCTTAGCCATGGACCGGTTGATGGTGAGTAACTCAAGGATAAGAAAAGACTGAGCTCCTTCTTCGTATGGCTAGCTCAACTTTTTGTAGTTCTTGCCTTACTCTTATGAGCCGTCGGCTGCGTTTTCTGTTTTCCAAATATTTTGAAGAACTGCGTTCACCACTTTGGGTTCATCTTTTTCGAAGAAAGCATGGGCGACATCTACATATTCACTGATGACCACTGCATGAGGAATATCTTTTCGGCTGGTTAGCTCATAGGCTCCGGCTCGCAAAATCGCTCTTAAAGTACTATCGATACGGTTCAATCGCCATTTTGAGGCTAAATGAGTATCAATGATAGGATCTAGCTCGCGCTGCTTTTCTACGATGCCAGCTAACAGGTCTTGGAAAAATGCGGTGTCGGCTTTGCTCATATGTTCGCCTTCAACTTCTTTGCCCAGGCGAAATGAAACAAATTCTTTCATCACTTCATCCAGGTCTGTTTGAGCGACATCCATTTGATAAAGCGCTTGTACTGCTGCTAGCCTTGCACTGGAACGACGGTTTTTAGCAGAGACTGGCTGATCTTTTTCTGCGATCAGCTTTTCCGTACTCGCTCCACTCCGCTCAGGCTGATCTGATTTATGGTCAGCATTACCCATTTTGCTCGTCCTCATCATCGGCGATTTCGCTGAATTCATCGGTTAGTTCAATAATTCTAAGGCAGGCATTTGCAGCATCACGGCCTTTGTTTTTTTGATCAACACTTGCACGCACCATAGCTTGTTCATGGTTCTCAACTGTGAGAATTCCGTTCCCTAATGGAATTGATTCACTGATGCTTGTCTTCATCAAGGCTGCCGCTGGTTGATTGGCTACGATGTCATAGTGAGAAGTTTCACCTCTAATCACACAACCAAGAGCTACACAGCCGTGGAAATATGTATCTGGTTCATCATCAAACAATCCATTATCAATAGCTGCCCCTAAGGCTTGTGGAATTTCGAGTGCGCCAGGCACTTCAAATACTTCGTAAGTCGCATCTGCTTCCGCTAATGTTTGTTTTGTCCCTTTTAATAATTCGGCGCTTACATCTGCATAATAAGGGCTAATTAAAATCAGGATGTGTTTGGTTGACGATTTATTTGCCATGATTTTTTAGTATCTTTTTTACAATTCTTTTTAATGATTTGAATTGAGTGGTTTAATGAGCTGAAGTCAATTTATAGCTTACATAATTACAATTGCACACTTCTAACCTAAGTTAGACCATTATGACAGAGCTATTTTCGTCGCGAAGCTTCTATTTTTGGCCTAGTCAGTTAATGGCTGGTGTCCGACGATTTCAAGATTATAACTCTCCAAACCAATTATTTTCGGTAATTTTGAGTTACTTAATAATATAATCTTTTGAAGCCCTAGATCAGATAAGATCTGAGCTCCTAATCCATATTCAACGAGACGCTCTGTTTTCTTTTGTTCTGAGCTTGTCTCTGAATTGTTATTCCCCATTGACGTTAGGGTTGCCATTAAATTTTTTGCCTCACCGTGGCGGATCAGCACAATAACACCATTTTGTTTTTCACCGATGATTTTCATTGATGTCTGAACAGCTTCAGCTCCGGACATATCACCATTAATACCGATGATGTCCTGTAAAACATTGCAACCATGCATGCGCACCAATGTTGGCTTACTAGGGTCAATCTCTCCTTTAACAAAAGCAAGGTGCTCAACTTCATCCAATTTTGAGCGATAGACCCGGCAGGTAAACTCCCCCCCAAAGGGTGACGATATCTCTTGCTCTGATGTTTTATAAATCAGGCTATCATTGGTACGGCGGTAAGCAATGAGATCTTCAATTGTACCAATTTTAAGATCATGAATTTTTGCAAATTCAATCAAATCCGGCAACCTGGCCATTGAGCCATCATCATTCATGATTTCGCAAATCACACCAGATGGGTTTTGCCCAGCAAGACGAGAAATATCAACAGCAGCTTCTGTGTGCCCGGCTCTAACTAGCACGCCGCCATCTCGTGCGATTAACGGAAAGACATGCCCTGGTGAAACAATGTCGTTTACATTGGTTTGCTCATTAATAGCAACTGAGATTGTGTGCGCTCTGTCATGGGCCGAGATGCCTGTGCTGATGCCTTCTCTTGCTTCAATGGATACAGTAAAGGCCGTTTGATTTCTTGCTTGATTGTGACGCACCATATAATCAAGGTTTAACTTATTCGCTCGCTCTGGATCAAGCGCTAAACAAATGAGCCCACGGCCATTTTTGGCCATGAAATTAATGGCATCACTATTTGCGAAGGCACCAGGGATTATCAGGTCCCCTTCATTTTCTCTATCTTCAGCATCGACCAGAATAAACATACGGCCGTGGCGGGCATCTTCTATGATGTCTTCAATTGGTGAAATTCCAGAATTGCTTGCGTCCATTTTTATTGTTTCCAAGACTTTGCTTCGATCTTCAGTTATTGTCATTATTTCTTGCTCTCGAGCTCTTGTTCCCCAAGAACCTTTGGGCTAAGAACCGAGTTTGCTCTAAGGGCGTAGCGGGCAAGAACATCAATTTCAATATTCATTTTTGTTCCCTCATCGCATAAGTGCCATGTTGTCTCAGAAAATGTGTGTGGAATGATGGCAACACCAAATTCATCATCATCCACTTCATTCACGGTTAAAGACACACCGTTTAAGGTCACAGAACCTTTGGTGGCTATATAAACTTTTAAGTCTTCTGGCACTTTCAAAACATATCTATGAGAATTGCCATCAGCTTTTTTTGTTTTTATTTCCGCCACGCCATCAACATGACCAGAGACGATATGGCCTCCGAATTCTTCACCCATTTTCATGGCACGTTCTAAATTTATTTTTTGCCCGACCTTCCAGCTATCTAGCGTGGTCATTTGTAAGGTTTCAGGAGAGACATCAACACTAAAAATAGTCTCACCATTCTCAGCTTTAGTTAAGTTTGTGACAGTAAGACAACATCCATCACAACTGATGGACGCACCAAGAAGTATAGTCTCTTTGTCATAATGACACTCAATTTCGAATTGACCTGCATTTCTGCTGACCAATGTGCCTGTGTCTGTGATTATACCGGTAAACATCTAGCTGTTATGCCTTATATATGAAGCATGGTGCAAGGGCTTTTGTTTCCCCTTTTAGTGATTTTTCATGAAAGGCGTTGATTGCCAATCCATAACTCTAAGTTATGTGCTTAACCCTATCATTCAAGCTCATCTTTTAAGGTTTATTCGCCTGTGAATAGGCTCTGACACCCAAATAGCCCATATTCGCATCTAATTTGTTTTATTCATAGTCAGCCTATAGTTGGTAGTATCCAAATAGGCTCTTTAAATTCTCTCACGACAATTCTACCGCCGAAGAGATAGGCCTTCTAGGGAGTTACTGGGCACCAGGCAACAGTGTTACCATGTCTCTTAGATTGAAAAAGGCTGAGTTCCTCCTTCGGGTCATTGGTTTTCGCTTCGAATGTCCACTAATAAAAGTTTATATTTTTAAGTGCTGATCCATTAGATTATCGCCAAGTTTTTGACTGTGATCTAGCTCAAAGCCGAGCTCACCTTCTAGCCAGCTTAAGGTGTGAGAACCGAAGGGAAGGAAGTTTTCATCGGATATTGAGCTTGCCCCTTTAAAGATATTTACTTGATCAACTAAGTTTGCTTTTAAGAAATTTTGCGCTGTGGCTGGGCCACCTTCTACCAACAAACGAGTGATGCCTTTTTGGGCTAAGTTATTGGTTATTTCTTTAACATCCAGGCTGTCTTGCTCCGCATTAGTCACATCAGATGAATTTACAAGAATAAGTTCACAGTCTCTCTCTTGATAGTTAGAGATTTTTTGTTTTGAGTGATCACTGTTTGTTATCACCCAGGGCCGAATGGCATTGTTTGAATTAAAGATTTTCAATTCAGCTGGGAGGGTAAGATTTCTATCAATGATGACAGGTCTTGGCGATCTGTGCTCCAAGCCATTCAAACGACAGGTTAAGGTCGGGTTGTCTTGTTCTGCCGTTTTTCTTCCCACAAGAATGGCGTCCGCTTCAGCTCTTAACAAATGCCCTCTTTTGCGTGCTAAGGCTGAGGTGACCCATGTTGGTGAATTTTCAGAAGCACTTGCGACCAGACCGTTTTTAGAAACGGCCATTTTCACAATTGTGTAAGGGCGGTTTTCTGTTTGCCTTAAAAAGTGTCCTTTGTTCAGTGCATCAGCCTCATCCTTACAAACACCGGTGACAACTTCGATACCCGCTTGTTTTAAGCGCTCTAGTCCGGTTCCTTTTACACGTTCATCTAAATCAGTTGATGCAACAACGACGCGTTTTAGACCTGCCTTAATAATAGCTTCTGTGCATGGTGGGGTGCGGCCTTGATGATTACATGGCTCCAGGGTGACATAAAGCGTGGCGCCTTTTGCTCTCTTGCCTGCTTGGCTTATGGCTTGAGGCTCGCCATGGGGAATACCATCAACACCAGTTACAGCTCTTCCTATGATTTGCTTGCCGTCTTGATTGTCATAGACAATAACAGCGCCGACAGCGGGGTTGGGACTGGTTGTGCCAAGACCTCTTCTCGCCATATGCAAGGCAACACGCATATATGTTTCATCGTGCTCTAACTGCATATTGACACTTTATTTCCTTTTGTAACGCTCACTTTAAAACAGTGACTTTTAAAGTGGTAGCTTTGAGATGATTTTACTCATCATCTTCTTTATCAGAAAGCTCATCAAGAACCCCTTCAAAATCAGCTGCTTCTCTGAAATTTCTATAAACAGAAGCAAAGCGCACATAGGCCACTTCATCAAGTACTTTTAAACCATCCATAACAAGCCCGCCAATCATATCTGATGTTATGACAGATTCGCCTGAGGCTTCTAGCTGGCGCACAATCCCTGAGATCAGTTGATCAACCCGTTCATCATCTACTTTACGTTTGCGCAGGGCAATGCGAATAGAGCGATAGAGTTTATCGCGATCAAACGGCATTGTGCGTCCGTTTCTTTTCGCGACAGAAAGTTCACGCAACTGGACCCGTTCAAAGGTTGTAAAGCGTCCGCCACAAGTTGAGCAGGAGCGCCGCCTGCGAATGGATTGGTTTTCCTCAGCCGGGCGACTGTCTTTCACTTGCGTTTCTTTGTTGCCACAATAGGGACAGCGCATGATTTAGATCCTTAATTGGAAGAGAACTGTAAAATATGTATTTGGGGAGTTAATGAGAGATATTTTAAACTGTACGAATAAAAATAGGAAGAGCTCTTACATCTCTTTCCCTCTTATATTTACGAGAGAAAAAGAGAAAGCTCTTCCTATTTCAAGTGCTGTTACAATCGTTTAAATCAATCGAAGAGATTTAAAGTGCTTTTTCGTAAATTGGGAACCGGCTTGTTAGCGCAATTGCTTTTTCTTTCACTCTTGCTTCACAAGCCGCATTACCTTCTGCGCTATTGGCTTTTTGTAAGCCTTCGAGCACTTCAGTTATCAGCTCACCAATTTCAACAAATTCAGCTGTGCCAAAGCCACGGCTTGTGCCTGCTGGTGACCCTAGACGAATGCCTGATGTGACCATAGGTTTTTCAGGATCGAATGGGATACCGTTTTTATTACATGTGATAAAGGCTCGGCCCATCGCTTCTTCAGCTTCATTGCCTTTTAGATTTTTCGGGCGCAAATCAACCAGAACGACATGAGTGTCCGTTCCGTCAGAAACCAGATCAAAGCCGCCTTTTTTCAGGGTATCGCCAAGTGCTTTGGCATTATCTAGGACATTTTGTGAGTAAGTTTTAAACTCAGGTCTCAATGCTTCACCGAATGCAACAGCTTTTGCAGCGACAACATGCATCAGTGGGCCACCTTGAAGGCCTGGAAAAATTGCTGAATTGAATTTTTTACCCAAAGCTAGATCGTTAGAGAGGATCATGCCGCCACGTGGTCCACGCAATGTTTTGTGTGTTGTTGTTGTTGCAACATGTGCGTGTGGAAACGGGGATGGGTGAACGCCTGCTGCGACAAGGCCTGCAAAGTGAGCCATATCAACCAAAAGATAGGCGCCAACTTCATCAGCAATTTGTCTAAAGCGAGCAAAATCGATTTGACGAGGATAGGCTGAACCACCTGCGACAATTAATTTTGGTTTGTGTTCTTTTGCCAAACGCTCAACATCATCATAATCAATTCTGTGGGTCTCTTTATCAACACCGTAAGACACTGCATTGAACCACTTACCAGACAGGTTTGGCCGTGAGCCGTGAGTTAAGTGTCCGCCTGCATCAAGGCTTAGACCTAAAATCGTATCGCCTGGTTTAATGAGCGCTAGAAATACACCCTGGTTGGCCTGGCTACCAGAATGAGGTTGCACATTTGCGTATTCACAATTGAATAGCTTGCACGCCCGCTCAATGGCTAATTCTTCAGCTTTATCAACAAAATGACACCCACCATAATAGCGTTTACCTGGATAACCTTCAGCGTATTTATTTGTCATCAATGACCCTGAGGCTTGAAGCACTGCATTTGAGACAATATTCTCTGAAGCGATCAGCTCGATCTCATCTCTTTGGCGGCCATATTCTTCTGTTATGGCGTCGAATATAGCTGGATCAGTTTGTTCTAGGTTTTGCGTGAAAATAGATGTCATTTCAGACCTTTCCTGTTCAAACCCTAATGTTGATATAGTCTGGTATGGCAGTTTGTTTGGCCATTTATGTGTGAGCTAAATTTTCATTTTTTGCTCAAAACCAGGTTGGGGGTGGGGTTTGATTTTTTTAAGCTCTCTTTTGTCTTTCTAGAGCCTTCATTGAAACGAGCCCTTCTCTAGCATGGTGTTTCATGGACAACAAGACTGCACATTGTCTTTCCATGAAGAATTTTCATCTCAATCATGTGATACTAATCTATGATATGAAGAAAAATAAGTCTTGTGGCAGGGATATTAAGTCGCACTTTGTGCTATTTTGCGCTTTAGTTTTTTTACTGCCAAATTTGTCATATGCTCTTTCGTGACTTTTGCAGGCCCAATGACTGTTGCCTCCAGTCCTGTTTTTGCGTCAATCGCTGTCGCTTTTTGACTCTGGCCAACAACTTGAAATTCAATGTAAATTTCTCCAACATGGTTTAAATTATTCGCCATTTTTTCTCTCACGGCTATTGCTTTTTGTGGCGCTTCAGGTTGCCCACTAGCAACCGCGCTGTTGAAAGCGTTAGGGCCTCCGAGGGGCGGCCTTTTTTGCGATCAGCTTATCCGTACTCGCTATGCTTCGTTCGGACTGATCTTGTGCACCAGACACCACTGGCGTCATGTCCCTCAGCCCTAAAAGGGGCTAAGCTCCTTACTTCGGGACGACGGTTTAAGTTTTCTCTCTAACACTTTAATACTGTTACGGGTGAGAATTTGAGTTGAGTATAATGAGATTCTTTTCATTTAAAAAGGCTGCTATTACTCGAATAAAAGGCTTTTAAAATAAAAAGGCTGCCTTTGAATGATCAAAGGCAGCCTTTAAACTTTAATTTTTATATTTAGGGTCTAGACCCTAGTAATTTGATGCTGTTGCACCAACACCGTCTTGTTTATATAGATCCCGGCGGAAATGTACTGTGCCATCTCTGGTTGCCCATGACGTTACATAGATAAAATAAACAGGGGCCCGAGTTTTCAAGCGAACATCTTTGCGCTCGCCGTTTGTTTGCATTTGATCTACGCGGCCACGGCTCCAGTCTTTATTATCTTTCAAAAGCCATGCTACAAGTTGCTTCACATTTTGCACACGTATACAACCTGAGCTATTTGCTCTTAAGTTACGGCCAAATAAGCTTTTTGATGGTGTGTCATGCATATAAACAGCGTGTTTATTGTGAAAGTTGATTTTTACAAAACCCATTGAATTATCTTTCCATGGGTCTTGGCGATAGCGATAATTATATACTGAATTTGAGTTCCAGTTGATCTTTCTTGGATCAACCTTCCTGCCATTACCGTCCAACGCTGAAATTTTAAAGCGTTCTAGCAGATCATATCTACCACGTTTTGCTTCAGCGCGTGCTTTTGGTACTAAATCTTTACGGACGATGCTCCGAGGCACATTCCAGTAGGGATTAAAGTTGATTTCGTGAATTTTACTACGCAGGCGCGGCGTTTGACGATCAATTTTACCAACAACCGCTGCATGACGAGAGACAATGCGTCCATTTTCAACAACTTCAATTTGCTGAGCCGGCACATTAACTGACACGTATCGTTTTGCAGTACTACGTGTCAGGCCATTAAGACGCGCAATGTTTGTGCGTATTTGGCGCAATCTAACAGTAGCTGGTACATTTAACGCTCTTAACGTTCTACGATCAACTAAGCCTGATGGCGTCAGCCCATGACGAACCTGAAACCTTTTAACGGCACGTTCGACGTAATAATCATATGTGGAATAGCTTGAACTTTTTTGCAGATCACCAGAAAATTCCAAACGTT
Source organism: Hyphomicrobiales bacterium 4NK60-0047b (assembly GCA_040367435.1). NCBI lineage: Bacteria > Pseudomonadati > Pseudomonadota > Alphaproteobacteria > Hyphomicrobiales > Hyphomicrobiales bacterium 4NK60-0047b. The sequence goes on from BAABWY010000005.1 coordinate 63,848, forward strand.
TGCGCAGTAGAGCGACGTTTTGTCCGCTGTAACCTGGGCCCATTTTTCCTTTTGGAATTGTGCGCCAGCCACCCGCTGAAACAATGGCTGCATAGCGTTTTACCGCTTGTTTCATCAGAGGAATGTTAGCTTTATCTAAGGTTGGGAACCCTTTTGGTGGGTTCATTTCCCATTCTCTGGCTGCAGATCTGTCGAATGTTTGGTCCCATCCGACACCATCTTCATTGCCGCCAAACCAACTGTCATAAGCTTGTGCTACAGTGGCTTGTGTTAGCACCATGGCACCCGTTAAAGTTAGTAGCCTTGCGAAATTAGCGCATTGTTTTTGCAGTGTATTTCTCTTTTTCATTCTTTTTAAATGTCCAAGCATTTGTGAATAATTTAAAAGTTATGATCTCTGTCTCTTCTGTACGATTTAATTCTAAAACCTCACAGAAAAATTAATAAAAGCCAGCACACTGTTTTAAAACTGCTTTCTTTAGCATTTTATATAAGTCAGCTTGTAAGTATTTCAAGACAGACTTTATGCAATGATAGTGCGACATATTTAAAAGATTTAATTGTATGAATAAATTGTAGTTAAAACTCCCAATTTATTCATACAGGTTTCTTTTGTAGTTTACGTCTCTATCAAATGTTTTCCAGTCACAAATCTGCGAGCTAAATTTAAAGTTTTGTTAACTTAAACTACCCGAAAAATAGTTAAAGTTCATTAAACATTCAGCTGCAACTTGATATTGTGTGCATTTGTTGTTCAAAACTTTACGCCGAACCTTATAACTATCACTCTTTTATCAGGCAAATTTTCCTAAAGAGAATGACGAGTTTCTATAAAACGGATCGTTTAAAAGATAAGACCAAATTCAATTAATTTTATAGTTCCGCATGTGAGTGAATTTGTACTAATTCCCTTAAAAAAGACAAGCTCATTCACTGCTCTCAATATTTAAATTATAGAACATGTGACATTTTAGGCGTTTTTATGTTTGGAATGGATGAATATTACTTTTGAAAGACGTTATTTTTAGGAAAAGAGACATATTTTCATAAATGCCTCAAAAACAGTGCTCAATAAAGAATAACCTCGGTGCCGTTAGGCAACCGAGGTTATTTGGACTAAAGAGACTTTTGATGATTACATTCAAACTCTACAAACGGAACCGAATTTGATCCGTCCAATAGCGCTCTAATTGTAAAAGAGACTTGTTAACCTCAGAGAGGTTTCCTTCAGAAATCCCAGCCACCTTTTCTAGTGCATTGAGCTGACGCCCATACAAACCATTAATGATGTCGCAGACTTCCTGTCCCTTATCAGTTAATTTCACCCGTACCGAACGGCGATCTGAGTCTGAGCGTTCATGATGGATGTATCCCATATCAACAAGTTTCTTAAGGTTATAAGAAACGTTAGATCCAAGATAATATCCACGAGAACGTAGTTCTCCGGCCGATAGCTCGCTTTCACCAATATTGTATAAAAGCAAAGCCTGGATGCTATTAATCTCTGAACAACCGTTCCGTTCAAACTCATCCTTGACGACGTCAAGAAGGAGACGGTGCAGTCGTTCAATCATTCTCAGAGATGACATGTACTCACCTTTCAGCTTTCCATCCACTTCTGAGGTCTCTAATTCCGGCTTATTTTGGGCATAAGTCATTTCTGCCTCATTTGTTGTTACGCCTACCCTGTAGTGACAGTAGCTAACATAGCGAGAAGAGACTAAAATCCGATTAAATAACGCCCTTAATTTTAGGTTAAATTTTTTCGCATTTATCTAAAAATGTAACAAAATTTGAGGTAAATGCTGTTTAATTTCTGCAATTTGGCTGATTTTACTGATCAACCCCAAATTCACGGGGGGGTAAGTTTAATTTTTCTTCGTGAGTTTCAATAAAATACTGCTCAACCATTTCTTCCGAAACCTCTTCTAGAGTGGCTGGTTGCCAAACAGGTGTGGTTTTATTGATGAGTTTTGCTTCAATGGCGGGTAAGAAGTTTTCCCCTTCGATAAAATGATTTGCAAGCGTCAAATCCTGCCTCAAGGTGTGGTCAACGCCCATGCCTTTTGATTTCTGGATCGCTTTCAGTGTTACCTTTAGACTTAGAGGACAAGCTTCTTTCATATTACCAAGAGCTAGAAGTGCCCATTCTTTATTTTCTGGTTCATCTTCACTCACCTCAATCAAAGCTGTCATGATTTCTTCGATTGTTGGTTTTGAAAATACTCTGGTGATAAGCGGTTCTTTTGCTTCAATATCACTTATTTCACGATCTTTGGCTTTAATTACCTGGTTCATATCATCAAGCAATCTATCAACCGGCTTAGCATCTCTGATGGCGCCTTTGATGGTTTCAAACTTATCCGCGTCGATGCAAAATTCTATGAGTCCCAAATAAACAGCGTCATATCTGTTCACAGCGGTACCTGTTAGCCCTAAGTAAGTACCGATTGCTCCTGGCATATTTGCTAAAATCTGTGTTGCTGCAATGTCGGGGAATAGGCCTATTTTTACCTCTGGCATGCTCCAGCTATAATTTTCACCTGCAACGATATGGGTTCCATATTGGCTAATGCCAACGCCGCCGCCCATAACAATCCCGTTAATTAATGCTACAACCGGCTTTGTATAACATTCTATGGCCCAAATTGTTTCATATTCATTTTTAAAGCAATCGAGTGCTGCACTTTTACTTTTCTGTGCTTCTTCAAAGACTTCTTTGATGTTTGCACCGCTAGAAAAGAAATGAGCATCCTCTGATTGGATAATGATTGTATAAATATCAGGGTCTTCAACCCATTCTTTATAGGCCCCAATTAGCTTTTGGCGCATTGCAACATTTATTGCGTTTCGCAGCTTTGGTGCATTAATGGTGACTAATCCCAAGCGACCTTGTTTTTCACAGGCCAATTCTTCACAAGTCAGGTCTTCACAGTCACTATTGGTCAGCGTAGCATCTATATTGTGCATCATTATCTCAACTCGTTTGATGTTTTAGCTCGTTGAGCTATACATGAAGTGCTTTAAACCTGAAAGAACCTTTTTATGAAATCCCTTTTGCGTATGGTCATATTTTTTGTGTCCTTACTCTTTTTGCCAGACCCGCTTTTTGCAATGGTAAATAATGAGCCCTTAAACGCCTCATTGTCTGATCAACTGCAAGAAACAGATGTTGTTGATACGTCTTCACACAAGCAACAGGTTCTGGATGACCGGATTTTTATTGCTCAGGCAAATGATCCAACGGCAAAGCAAAAAAAACTGGATGCCCAGCGCTCTAAAGAGGGACTTCGTGTAAAGAAGAAGAAAGATTTTTTTAAATCAAAATCCCCGCTTCCAACAATCCAAATGCCCACTGACTGGGATGGGAAGGTCTCTTCTCCGCCTGTCTCGGCTAAAAAACCTAATTTGCGGCGTGTAAAGAAAACGAAAAAAGGTGCCATTTATGAAAGCCAGACTTATCGTAAAGCCCCTTTGACGAAGAAGGCACCTTTGACAAAAAATTCTAAAGACATTCGAGCGCTTGGCATTCCAAAGGTTACTCGCCAACCTGGTTACAGACCAAAAACCAATCTTTTATCAAAAACTGTAAGACTTCCTTTGCCGCAATTAAAACCGAAAGGTTTTGACCGGAAAAAACAAGCTCAGCGTTTAAAGATTGAAAAAGGCGAAAAGACTGCAGAGAAGCAAGATCAGTCCAATGACAAACAGGACGAAACGACCGGTGGTAAAATTCAGAAAACGGCCTTTGTTGTGCCTCCACCTGTGACGTTTTGGGAACCTAAAGAAATTAAAGATGCACAGCTTGTTTGTCAGGTTCTTATGAAAGGTATTGACGCCACGGTTACGCCCATTAAGCCTATTCGGCGCGGCGCTTGCGGGACACCAGCTCCCCTAAAGCTTAAAGCAGTTGGGGAGCATAAGAGCGAACAAAAAATTAAAATTAACCCGCCAGCAACGCTCAACTGCCAATACACAGCAAGATTTGCGAAATGGGCCAATGAGAAATTACAACCCTTAGCAATGAAACATCTAAACAGCCCGGTTGCTATGGTGCACAATGTTGCATCATACTCTTGTCGTCACCGTTACAATGATAAGAAACGCAAACTATCAGAGCATGCTTTGGCAAACGCTCTTGATATTGCCGGTTTTACCTTAAAAAACGGAACCATTGTTTCTGTTTTAAAACATTGGGATGAAGAAGGTGATTTAGGGGCATTTTTAAAAGCTGTGCACGCCTCTGCATGTGAGAGTTTTGTTGTCGTTTTAGGCCCTGAAGCTAATGAAGCACATAAAAATCATTTTCACTTTGATATTGGCCGGTATAAGGTTTGTGAATAATTCAACCAGACACAGATTTTACAAATAGGTGCAACTATGCATGCCGTTATCTTTGAAGTTGAACTGAAAGACGGGAAAAAAGAAGATTATCTTGCTATAGCTACACGCTTAAGAGAACAATTGGTCACTGCCAAAGGGTTCATTTCAATTGAACGGTTTCAATCTCTGGTCAATGAGGGCAAATTGCTTTCACTTTCTTACTGGGAAGATGAAGCCTCTACTTTTTAAGGGCGTTTCTTTTTTCCTAAAACCGGCACCCACTTTTAGGCGAAACGCGCAATCCTGGAAAGCGAATTTTGACCACAAGGAAGCTCAACTCAAAGGTCGCTCTAGTATTTTTAAAGATTATCGCATTTGTGTCGTGAAAGTTGAGCGGGACTATACTATGGCGACCAGTACGATGGCGACCAGTACGATGGCGACCAGCGCCCTTTCATCTGCGACGTAAGCTCGCATTTATCCCATAAAACTCTAAGCGTAGGCTCATAAATTACCTAGTTTTTTAGCAATTAACCAAGATTATTTTGAAAATATTCACCACTAATTGTCTGTCTTCTCTCTTCGTTCAGCCTGAAGTTGTGTTAAACTCTTGCAAATTGTTACGATACGAGCAATCCTTCTCATAAAAACAACCTATAAGAGAAAATACTTCAGGCTTATGACACAATTCCCTTCCCGTACATTTCCTCGCACTCGTCTTCGCCGCAATCGCAAGACCCCTTGGGCGCGCAATTTAGTTAGAGAAACAAATCTAAGTCCCCATGATTTGATTTGGCCGCTCTTTGTTATTGAGGGGCAGAATGAACGAGAAGAAATTGCCTCAATGCCGCATGTTGAACGGCTTTCCATCGACGTTGCTGTAAAGGAGGCCAAACAGGCTGCAGCCCTAGGCATTCCTGCGATTGCTCTTTTTCCAAATGCTGACCCGGCAAAACGGTCAGAGTTGGCTGAAGAGGCTTACAACCCTGACAATTTAATTTGCCGGGCTGTGAGTGAGATTAAATCTCATGTGCCTGAAATTGGTATCATCTGTGATGTTGCACTTGATCCTTACACATCTCATGGACATGATGGTATTCTCATTGATGAAACTATTGACAATGACCGCACTGTTGAAATTCTCATCAAGCAATCCCTTGCTCAATCAAAGGCCGGTGCTGATGTGATTGCGCCTTCAGACATGATGGATGGCCGGATAGGTTCTATTCGCGATGCACTTGAAGCTGAAGATTTTAAAAATGTGCAAATCATGGCTTATAGCGCAAAATATGCGTCTGCATTTTATGGCCCTTTTCGGGATGCGATTGGATCCAATGTCAACTTAAAGGGTGATAAGAAAACATATCAAATGGACCCGGCCAACAGAGACGAAGCTTTGCAAGAAGTGATGATGGATTTAAGCGAAGGCGCTGACATGGTTATGGTCAAGCCCGGCATGCCTTATCTCGATATGGTTGGAAGCATCAGTGATGCGTTTAAATGTCCGACCTTTGTTTATCAAGTTTCTGGTGAATATGCTATGCTCCTTGCTGCCAGCCAAAATGGATGGCTTGACCATGATAAAATAATGATGGAAAGCCTTACTGGTTTTAAGAGGGCGGGGGCTGCTGGCATTTTAACCTATTTCGCAAAACAAGCGGCCGAGAAATTACAACGTTCTTAATATCGTAGTACTTAGTATCGTATCGAACTTAAAATAATATCGATTTAGATCAGGATATATCTTTTGCTGTCTTATCTGCCAGAAATTTCAAATCCCCATATGTGGGTCACATTTTTTATCATTTGCGGTGCGATACTACTCTTCGCCAACGATCGCATTCCTCTTGAGTTAAGCTCAACTGGTGTTGTTGCTGTACTACTGGTTTATTTTGAACTCTTTCCAATCCTCGGAAGCGATGGGGAAAATCAACTTGGTGCTTCGCAATTGTTACAAGGTTTCGCGAACCCCGTTGTTTTTGCGATTATGGCTTTGTTGGTTGTAGGACAAGGGCTCTATAATACGGGTGCGCTTGAGGGCCCCGCTAACGTGATTGCTAAGCTTGGCCGTATTGGACCCTGGCTTGCCTTTGCCGTTGCTTATATTATCGCTGGTACTGTTTCTGCTTTTATGAATAACACACCGGTTGTGGTTATATTTATTCCGATTATTACGGCAGTTGCAGCTAATATGGGCATGAACCCTTCTCGTTCCCTGATGCCTCTCAGCTTTATCTGTATTCTTGGTGGTATGACAACCCTGATTGGCTCTAGTGCCAACTTGATCGCCGCTACAATAGCCGAACAAAGCGGCATCCCTAAAATTGGATTTTTTGATTTCACTATCCCTGGTTTGTTTCTAGCAAGTATTGGTGCGCTTTATGTTATCTTCATCCTCCCGCGCTTTATGGGAACCAAGGAGGATGAAGGTGCCAGTGCGCAACAGTCAGATGCTGGCAAACATTTCATTGCTCAAATTCCTTTAACCTATGGTCATCCTTGGCTTGGCTATGAAAGTGCGGCCGGTTTTTTCCCCGACCTAAAAAACATAACGGTTCGTATGGTACGCCGCGGGGCTCAGACTTTTGTGCCTCCTTTTGATGATGTGACGTTACAAGACGGCGATGTTGTTGTGCTAGCGGCGACCCGTAAAATTCTTTCTGATTCTTTGCAATTATCCAGCAGCCAGGCATCGAGTAATCAAACAGCAACCAAATCTGATGAAGATGAGGAAGCTACTGATCAGTCAGCTGATCGCCGTACGCCGCGCCGTAAGTCTTTATCTATCGCAGAAGCTGTTGTGGCACCCGCGTCTCGACTTGTGGGCGCGAACGTAGACCCTGAGATTATTCATGCTGAAACGGGAATGGATTTTGTTGGCATTCAACGGCGCAGCCGCATGGGACGCGGCGCGATTGAGGATATCCGTTTAGAACCTGGGGATGTGATTTTATTACTTGGCGAGAGAAGTGATATTAAGAGTTTGCGCTCTAATCGGAATTTACTGTTGCTTGATTGGCTTACCGAAGAGTTGCCGCAGACCCATCATGCTTTAAACGCCCTTGCTATCTTTGGCATTACAATTTGGCTTGCAGCAACTGGTATGCTCCCCATTGCTATTGCAGCGATGATGGGGGCTGTTGCGATGATTGCGACGGGCTGTTTAAATGTTCGCCAGGCTGCACGGGCGATTGATGGACGGGTTTTTCTTCTTGTTGGAACTGCCTTCGCTTTGGCGACGCCGCTACAAATTACGGGCGGTGCCCAATATGTAGCAACGAGTGTTGTTAGCACATTTTCAGACTATGGCCCCGTTGCTCTTCTCTCAGCCTTCTTCTTGCTAACCGCTGTATTGACTAACTTTTTATCCAATGCGGCAACCGCTGCGCTTATGGCACCGATTGTGGTAAGCGCAGCGCGAGAGATTGGGGCGGATCCAATGCCCTTTATCTATGGATTGATTTTTGCACTTAACTGCTCGTTTGCGACGCCTATTGCTTATCAAACAAACTTGATTGTAATGGGACCTGGAAATTATAGCTTTAGTGATTTCTTGCGCGGCGGCGTGCCATTGATCTTCCTTATTTGGATTGCATATTCTTTGTTTGCACCCTTTTATTTTAACTTATGATTTGAGCTGAATTTATGACGAAACAGGGAAAGGACTTTCCAGAATTCTATCTGACAAGGCCGCAGCCCTGCCCGTATTTGCCTGACCGTGATGAACGGAAATTATTCACTCATTTGGGGCCGGAAGGGTCTGTTGCTGATTTTGATTATCTGCATCAGGAAGGGTTTCGTCGCAGCCAAACCATTGCCTATCGTCCGCAGTGTGAGCATTGCACGGCTTGCACCTCTGTTCGCATCAGAGTTGATGAATTTAAACGGAGCAAATCTCAAAAACGGGTATGGAGTAACAATAAATCTCTCATCGCGTCGCGAATGGATGCCCTTTCAAGTGCTGAACAATATGCTTTGTTTAAGGCTTATGTTGAGACGCGTCACAGTGATGGCGGCATGGCGGACATGACTTTGTTCGACTATCAAGCCATGATTGAAGATAGTTTTGTTGATAGTTTTTTACGAGAATATCGTGCGCCAAAATCTGGTATGCCATCGCCTAAAGAAACAAGTTACAGCTTTTCTCTAAGTAGCGAGACCTACAAGCCCAAAGCCTCTTCAGACCTTATTGCTGTGGCCCTTTGCGATCTGTTAAGTGATGGTATTTCACTTGTTTATAGTTTCTTTGAGCCCAACCTTCATAGCCGCAGCATTGGTACTTACATCATTTTAGAGACCATTGACTATGCTCAATCAGTTGGCCTGCCCTATGTCTATCTTGGCTATTGGGTTAAGGGGTCGCAAAAGATGGATTATAAAGTAAAGTTCATGCCGCAGGATCATTTGATTAATGGCGAGTGGGTGCGTGTTGAAAGTGCAAAAGACCTCTAAAAGCGTTATCTTTTTTGTGATAGATCCAGAATTTTTTCCAGGGCTTTCAGGTATTTCTTAAAGGCTTTTTTTCCAGATGGTGAGAGTTCATAGACTGTATATGGTCTTGTACTTTTTTGTGTATCGCCGATGACCATCTCACTTTCAATAAAACCAGCCGCGCTTAATTTTTTTAAATGAGCATCGAGATTGCCATCTGTAATTGAGAGCTTTGATTTGAGGTCTGCAAAACTTTCTCCTTTTACATAGAGCAAGATTGAAAGCCTTGTTCGCACCGGTTGATGAAATAGCGGGTCAAATTCTGGCAAGACATTCATGCTATCGCCTCTGTTTTCAAGAGCTTTTCAGTCGCTTCATCCCAGCGCCATAGTGGTTTCGTGTATTCAAGGTGAACGCCGCCAAACCATTGATCAAGTTTTATTAATTCCACAGCATCCCTTTTTCCATCCATGACCTTTTCACCTAGGTCTGTCAGTGAAAGTGTTTGATCTTTGAAATCTTTCATATCAATTTCATGATCTGGTGGGCTTAAGAATTTTCCGTTTGGACGGCACGATAAGAGAGGCTGCTCACCGTTACACATTTTGCTGATTTCTTTAAAATGCGTCCAATCGCCCATGAAAAAAACGGTTTCAGAATTCATGAACTCAAGGAAATTCTCCACCGGATTGGTCACACCATTTTTGACAAGTTCCAGGATCTTATTTTGTGTTTTGTTTAAGCCATTTTTGAGAGACGGATATTCTTCTAATTGACGTTTTAAAGCGGCTTTTAAAAAAGGAAGTGATGATAAATCAGTTTGAATATAGGCTTCCAGATGAATTGGGTCCGGTTCACAGAAGGCTTGCCAACCAGCTTTGGCAACCTTTAAATGCTCTTCAGTAATTAGCTTTTTTATCGGCCTTAACGTTTCAATTTGCTCTGGTGTTAATTGCCCGAGACCTCTGAATGGAACGATGTTTTCATATTCATTGATGCAGATGATGCTTAGTTTTGTTTCTTTTAAATCTACACCCGAAAAGAAGTTTAAGATTTGAAGAATTTGCAATTGATCAAGCAAATCATGTTCGAACCAAAGGATGACTTCTTCATAATTTTTAAAAGCCTTTAGGTGCTCATCCCTAATTTCAAAATCACGCGTAACATCACTTAATGGCATTGCTGGACCTGAGAAATACTCGGCTCTTATTTTTGAGTGTTCTTCTAAGCTCATCCCCTTAGGGAACGGACCGGATTGCATCGTGTCGCGCCAGGGGAGTACATCACCTTCAATGTTTACTGCTTTCAATAAGCTGCCGGCTCCGTCGCCATTGGTAATATTTAATGTGTTTCCCATACTCTGAAGTAACTCCTAGATATTTATTTTCAATCAGACAAAGCTATTTAACTCTGCAAATCAGAGTTACTCTGTAACACAGAGCACTTATCTACTCAAGCCAATTCATTAGATTGCTCCAAACACAAAAAAGCACCCTCATTTCAATGAGAGTGCTTTTTAGTTGCGCTTCAGATGCCCACTTCGCATCCGCGTTTTTTAGTTGCGCTCCAGATGCCCACTTTGCATCCGCGTTTTTTAGTTGCGCTCCAGATACCCACTTCGCATCCGCGCTGTTCTTTCACCTATTTCGGAGAAAACTTATTTGTTTTAGGGAAGCCTTTTGGTGGCATTCTTCCGGCAGACGCTCTTGTGCCTTGCCATTCCATCAAGCCATCTGCTTTGCAATTTCGCCCAGCGCTATCAACCCAAGTGAGGCCTTCTTTTTTATGGAAGGTTTTAATGTCTGAGAGGCCGCCATCTTTGTATTTTTGCAAACGGACGCCCTTACCTCTGGTCATCTCATTGAGTTCATCCAATGGGAAGACAACCATTTTGCGGTTTTCACCAATGACGGCGACCATATCACCATCAACGATTGAACAGCTCACGGCTTCATCTGGTTCTTTGACATTGAGAACCTGTTTGCCTTTTCTGGTTCCAGCGATCACTTCATCTTCGCCGACGATAAAGCCATTACCCTGATGTGAGGCAACGAGGCGCTTGCGGCCGGCTGTATAGATGAAGCCAGTGACGATGTCTGAAGTGGCTTCAAGGTCGATCATGATACGAACTGGTTCACCATGGCCGCGGCCACCTGGCAATTTATCAACGCCGAGCGTGAAGAACTTACCGTTTGTGGCGAACAGCACAAGCTTGTCTGTGGTCATGGCCTGAACGGCGAACTTCAACTCATCGCCTGCTTTGTACGTCACTTTAGAGAGATCATCTTGATGACCTTTCAGTGCTCTGACCCAGCCTTTTTGCGAGACGACAACCGTGACCGGTTCTTTCTCGATCATGGCTTCGTCAAGATCAATATCAATTTCAACGGCGTCTTCAAAGTTTGAGCGACGTTTGCCCATTTCTGTTTTCTTACCGAACTTGCCCTTCGTGTCTTTGATTTCTTCTGCAATACGTTTCCACTGTAGATCATCAGATGCTAGAAGTGCTTTCAGCTCTTTCAGCTCTTTCGATAAGTCTTTGTGCTCGGTTTTGATTTCCATTTCTTCAAGCTTGCGCAAGGCACGCAATCTCATGTTCAAAATAGCTTCGGCTTGCACATCGCTAAGCTTGAAGGTTTTCATCAGAACCGCTTTGGGCTCATCTTCTTCCCGAACGATGCGAATGACTTCATCGAGGTTCAGGTATGCAATCAAATAACCATCGAGAATTTCAAGGCGGTGTTCGATTTTGCCTTTGCGGAAGTTTGAGCGGCGAACAAGCACTTCTTTGCGGTGGGCAAGCCATTCTGTCAGAACGCCTTTGATGCCCAGTACATTTGGAATTTGCCCTTTAGAAAGCACGTTCATATTGAGTGAAATTCTATTTTCTAAGTCCGTTGTTTTAAACAACGTCTCCATCAAGACGACAGGATCAACTGAGCGGTTCTTTGGCTCTAGCACCACACGAATGTCTTCTGCGCTTTCGTCGCGAATATCTGCTAGCAAAGGCAGTTTCTTTAATGACATCAATTCCGCGATTTTTTCTATCAAGCGAGATTTTTGCACCTGATACGGAATTTCTGTGATGACGATTTGATAATTCCCGCGAGATGTTTCTTCCTTTTCCCATTTTGCGCGCACTCTAAAGCCGCCGCGTCCGGTCTCATATGCTTCTTCAATGGCCTCTTGTTTTTCAACAATCACACCGCCAGTTGGAAAATCTGGCCCCGGGACAAGCTCCACGAGTTTCTTTGTGGACGCATTGGGGAATTTAATCAGATGAAGCGCCGCGTTACAGAGCTCTTCCACATTATGAGGTGGGATGTTGGTTGCCATGCCCACCGCGATGCCGGATGAACCATTAGCCAACAAATTGGGGAAACTAGCCGGGAGCACTACAGGCTCTTCTTCTTGCCCGTCATAGGTTTCTCTGAAATCAACCGTGTCTTCTTTGATGCCATCCAAGAGCGCCATGGCCATTTCGGTCATTTTGGCCTCTGTATAACGCATAGCAGCGGCGTTATCGCCATCTACGTTACCAAAGTTGCCCTGACCTTCAACCAGTGTATACCGCACAGAAAATGTCTGCGCCAAGCGCACCATGGCATCATAAATCGCCTGATCACCGTGCGGGTGGAATTTACCCATTACGTCACCGACGACGCGCGCACACTTCTTATAACCGCCTTCTGGGTCTAGTCTTAGCTGCTGCATGGCATATAGGAGCCGCCTGTGCACTGGTTTTAGCCCATCGCGCACATCTGGCAGGGCCCGGTGCATGATTGTGGACATGGCATAGGATAAATAGCGCTCTTCTAAAGCTGTGCGCAGCTCAATGGTCTCTGGGACTAAATCTCCGCCGGACACATTATTGTCTTTTGTCTTCTTACTCATGGCCTCTGCCTTACACCGAAATCGGATTCGGGTAAATATTTATCTCTGTTTTGTCTCACGGGCGATGGGCACAAGTGCCCGCCCTGCGACGCGCAGCGCTAAGCGCTGACGGCCGTTCGGCCTACGTTTTTCGTCTTTGGCTGGTTGTTGGATGGAGGTTGAGAAATATGAAAATTCTTGGAGAAATGTGCCGCCGCTTTGAATAAAATAAAATAATCTACTTTTCAATAACTGTGAATTGTCATTTTTTTTCTTTTAACTCAACTTAATACCTATAAAATGAAATAATTATCTCACTTCATATATCTCCAGGAAGAATACATGTCTCTTTCCTCAAGTCATCGCTGGATTTTAGTAGGAAAACTATTAGTCCGAAACAACAAAAAGTCAGCTTCTTTTGCACCTCAATTTGAATTAGATTCCCTAATTCATGCTTTAAGGGATAGCTCTCATAACCACGACCATTATAAAGTCTATGAAAATAATACAAGGATTATGTACTGCTCCATCATTGAGGAAGACGAAAATTATTACAAATTGATTATTGAGGTTGGGGATAAAGATATAGCAGATGCAGCTTATTTAAATTTCCAAACAGGACAAAGTCGTAATATTGACAAAGAGGAAGATGAAGGTGGACATTATTCAGCACATATACTTTTAAAAAAGCAAAAAGATTCTATAGGTCGACATATTCTTCTATTAGAGAGAGCTCCAGGAATAAGCTTTACCTCTGTACAACGCTATTTTCGATGGGTCTGCAATAAAGAACGGTTTAAAGAATACGTTGAGGATGAAAAAGGAAATAAAAAAAGTTATTTACCTACATTTGAGCTTACAGGTTTTCAATCCAAAACTATCCGAGAAGCTTTAAATGATGGTAAATTACAAGATATAGAATTTATAAAACATTCCGAAGTTTTTCCTGATGGTCTTGATGAAGAGGGATTAATACAAGCGGTAGATTACCAAGCAAAATGGGAAATAAGACGAAGTGTCTCCGATGAAGAAGCAAATAAAATTTTTAATTTATTGAGCCCTTTCAAGGATTTTTTTAATGATAATGATGACCCTACTAAGATATTTGTAAAAATTAAAGCTAGTAATGGATCAGAGAAAAAAACAGAAATAACACATGGTAAAGAAGAAGTTTTAGAGCAAGCTTTTATTCAAAATGAAGTAGTGAATAATTTCGAAACACCTTTGCCGCAAAGTTATGAATGCATAAGAGAAGACATGATAGCCAAGATGGTTCTATTAGCTAGTAATTTGGATTGAATGGATGAAATACAATAAACATTTCAAAATTTTTACTGTGTTTTCATTTTTAAGATTGAAAAGTCCGGATTTATGCTGGTATCAATGGATTTATCCGACCATTATTTTTTTATTCATATTTCTCCTGACCCATTCAAAATTATCTGATTGTTTTTCATATGATAGTAAACAATTAATAACTGATTTAAATACTTTCATTGGTATTTTAGTTGGTTTCTACATTGCTGCTTTAGCTGCGGTTTCAAGTTTTAGTAATAATAATTTAGACCAAATCATGAAAGGCAGGCCGCCAACTATTACTAATTTTAGAAATAATGAAACAATAATTGAAAATTTAACTAGGCGACGATTTCTATCTATATTATTTGGTTATTGTGGTACATTATCGATCTTCTTATATATCTGCGGTTTACTCAAAATTCATTTTGTAGTTTCAGAAAATTTATCAAAAGAATCACCTATAATACTTTCAATATTTGAGTTTGCATTCTCTGCTTTATACATATGGTCTTTATCAAGCTTGTTAATTGTAACACTCCTAGGTTTGCATTATTTAATAGAGCGGATGCACCGAGCTTAAACATAAATTGAAACACCTTATCCAATCAAATAAAGCCACTAAATTTCTTTAATGGCTTTAGTTATTTTTTAATTCACTCATCTTGCTAAGCTCGTTTTACGAGACCTATCACAAACAACAAGACGACGGCGCCGAGGGTGGCGCTTATGATATCAGCAACTGGGAAGCCGCCTGGGATCATTCCGGCGAAGAACCAGCCGGCGACGACGGCGCCCAAGATACCTACGATGATGTTTCCTAAGACGCCGAAACCACCACCACGCATGATTTGTCCTGCAAGCCAACCGGCCACAGCACCTATTGCCAAAAATATTATTAAACTAACCGGATCAAAAGCCATTGCTAATCCCCTTTGCAATTGTAGTAATTGTTTCTATCCAGATAAAACATAAGAGAAAGTTAATCTTTTACAAGAGCTTTAACTCGCAATACATTGATTTTTATGGTTTATTTTTATTTTCCAATAAAAAATTTAGATTTTCACATGCTTTTGCAGGGGTGATTTGGATGATTTCAGCTTTGACGATATTTTCTTTTACAAACGGATCTTCTTCCACTCTAATCTTAATCTCTTCCATAGAGGCATTGTGAGCGAGGATGGCGCCACCAGCATTTGGTTCAATACTTCCGACCAATAAAAACACATTCTCATCCAACCCTCGCTTAATCCAATTTTTATGGCTTTCCATAAATTGAGGAGCACTCGCTTTGTTTTCAGAAAATTTTAAAAATACAATATACATTCACTTCACTCCGTTTTGACTTTTATTAGTGTTAGTTCTGAAATTTACTTACCTGATTGCTTTACAATTTGTTGACTGAGCCATTCGCACATGTAGTTCACTTCTTGTTTGACATATGCATCACTTGGAAAAGCTGTTGCCATTGTGGCTACACCTTGACTAAGGGCGAGCAAATGCATTGCCAGACTGTCAGCTTCTTTTTTCAGGCCAAGCTCCTTGAACTGCTTGCTCAACCATTTTCTAAACAGAGCGAAGATCTGATTGGCTTCATCTTTTGACACATGATTGAGCTTGACAAGTTCAGTACTCAAAGTGCCGACAGGGCAACCATAAAGCTTAATTTTTGCATAATTAGCGATGAGAATATGGATGAAGCAGCGGATGCGACCTTCAGCGTCTTTACCTTCTTCTTCCCACTCCTTAAGCATGTTTTGGGTTTTGATCATTCGGTGAGAAATCACGGCATTTAAGATGTCATCCTTGGTTTTAAAATGATGATAGAAATTCCCACGTGAAATCTTCACTTCATCGGCAATGTGGGCAAAAGAAGTGAATTCATAACCTTTTTTATAAAAAAGATCGTCAGCAGCTTCTACAATTCGTTCTTTTGTTGATTGTGTATTCCCGACTTTTTCATACATACCTTTTTTCGTCCTATTTACTTACTAGGTCGCTCGTCCTAATAAACAAATAGGACGAATGACCTAATCTGTCAAAGGCAATTTAGGTGTGATGTGACTGTATAAAATTAAATGAAGATTTAAATTAAGGATTTGGTGGAGCCAGACGGGATCGAACCGACGACCTCTTGCATGCCATGCAAGCGCTCTCCCAACTGAGCTATGGCCCCTTTTTTGACGGGGCTTCAGATGCCCGCATGGCATCCACCCCTGTACTACGGCGGTCATTTGCCAAAGTAACCGCGCTTTTTTAACGCTCCTTCGGTTGCCTTTTCTTTGCTTCAGATGCCCACTTGGCATCCGCAAAAGCAACCGTCGCTGCTGGTACGGCAAAGTTTGCACTTACATAAACTAAGCTACAAACTATGGATCTGTTCTCAGGCTTTGGGAGCCCTCAAACATTGTCAGTTTTTAGGGGCTTGGATTGGAAAATGCAAGCCCCTAAATTTTGATATTAACTTTCGTCGTCTTTACCAACACCTGCCACCGGCAAGATGCTTTCGACTGCGCCTTCGGCGTCGTCTTCCACTTCCAAGAATGTATCATCATCTTCAGTTGATGGAATTGTATCATCATCGCTATCATCGATATCGATTAGATCATCTTCGCCTTCCAATAGTGCATCAGCTTCTTCTGTTTCTGCTTCTGCCTTTGGAGCTTCTTCCTTCACCGGTTCCTTTTTAGGTTTTGGTTCAGGTTTTTTGATTTCGAAGACAGTTTCGCACATTGGGCAAATTGCAGGTTCGCGATTCAAGTCATAGAATTTCGCACCGCAACCACCGCATGTTCTCTTTGTCCCACGTTTTGCTTTATCAGCCATGCTAGCCCTCGAACATATTTCTTAATTTCATGAAACAAACTGCATGACATGATTGACCGCCCCCTGTCAAAGCCGTTTTTCGATGTTTTTCAAAAAAAATTGCATCGAAGCTGCTTTTTTATGCTTCTTGTGCCCCAATCTTACCAATATCCACTGGACGCAAGGGGTTTGTACACGTATATCCTTGGTCTGCACTGCAATTTTTTACAGCAATTGTCCTGGTATTTTTCCAAAATGATAAAATCTCTTTCTGGCCTGAACTCTAAAAATCTTACCGGCACTGTTCAAGTGCCTGGCGATAAATCAATCTCACATCGTGCTGTCATCTTTGGCGCGCTCTCAACTGGTGAGACGGAAATTCATGGCCTCTTAGAAGCAGAAGATGTTCTTGCCACTGCACAAGCCGTTGGCAATATGGGAGCCACAGTTCAACATAAGGGGTCTGGGCATTGGATTATTCGCGGTCTTGGTGTTGGTGGGTTTCAAGCGCCTAGCGTTCCGCTTGACTTTGGTAACTCTGGAACTGCAGCCAGGTTAATGATGGGCGTGATCGCTGGTCATAATTTTGAAGCCAAGTTTGTTGGCGATGAGAGTTTATCGCGGCGACCAATGGCACGCGTGCTCGACCCATTGCATGAAATGGGACTTAACTGGCACGAACAATTTGACCATTTACCGCTCACTCTTCATGGGCCAGAGCGTTTGATGCCGATTGAATATAAATTACCGGTGCCTTCAGCGCAGGTGAAATCTGCCATTCTGATAGCCGGGTTATTTGCCCCGGGCGTGACTACCGTTTTTGAAACAGAAGCTACACGCGACCATACTGAGCGGATGCTTGGATATTTTGGCGCTGAAGTATCTGTCGAAGAAAAAGAAGGTGGGCGTTTAATATCAGTGAAAGGTGACGCAGAGATGAACGGTGCGCCAGTTACTGTACCAGGTGACCCGAGCTCAGCGGCCTTTTTAACGGCAGCGGCTCTTGTTTGCCCTGGGTCTGATATCACCATTAAAGGTGTTCTGGTGAACCCAACACGAATTGGTTTCTACAAAACCTTATTAGAAATGGGTGCTGATATTGTTTTTGAGAATGAGCGCACAGAAAGCGGCGAGCCGATTGCTGATATCCGCGTGAAACATAGCCAACTTAGCGGCGTTGATGTGCCAGCTGACCGCGCTCCTTCTATGATTGATGAATATCCGATGCTTGCTTGTCTCTCCGGTTTTGCTACTGGGACAACTCGTATGCGCGGCCTGAATGAACTCCGCGTAAAAGAAAGTGACCGTTTAGCGGCGACACAAGCCGGCCTTAAGATGGTCTCTGTTTCTTCTGAAATTGAAGGAGATGACCTGATTGTGCATGGGAATGGTAAAGTAACCGGCGGTGGCTTTATTAAAACTCACCTTGATCATCGGATTGCCATGAGCTTCCTTGTGATGAGTTTGGCGGCCCAAGACCCAATTGTTGTTGATGACACGCGGATGATTGCAACGAGTTTCCCGAGTTTTATTGGCTTGATGGAAAGCTTGGGAGCGAGATTTAAGTAGGGGATTTTTCTCTCACGGGCTATTCCGCTGCTTCGCGGCGGGCACTCCGAGGGGGCGACTCATTTTACGATCAACTTATCCGTACTCGCTACGCTCCGTTCGGGCTGATCTTGTGCGCCGAACGCCTCTGGCATCATATCCCCAGCCCGAGAAGGTCTGGGCTCCTTCTTCGGTTTGCTAGTTTTGTGTTGTTAATACTGCCTCCCTCCACTATTAAACTTTATCCAATTCATTTAGATTGTGCTCAAATGGAGACTTCAGTTGACTAAACAAACAATCACCATAGCTGTTGATGGGCCTGCTGCTTCTGGTAAGGGGACGCTGTCTCGCAGGCTTGCCAGGCATTTTGGGTTGAACTATTTGGATACGGGATCGTTATATCGAGCTGTGGCATTGATTGCTCTTAATGACAACATTCCTCTTGATGATGAAACGGCCCTTTCGAAAGTGGCTTCCTCATTGTCTGATGATGTTTTATCTGACCCTCGTCTTAGAGACCCCGGAGTTGGAGAAGCTGCTTCAAAAATCGCCAGTTTAATTCCCGTTCGTGAAACTCTTCTTCGTTATCAACGCGACAGAGCTGAAACGGCACCTGGTGCCGTGCTAGATGGCCGTGATATTGGCACTGTTGTTTGCCCAAATGCTGATGTTAAATTGTTTGTTACGGCGAGTTCTGAAGTTCGCGCAGAGCGACGTTACAAAGAGCTACTTTCAAAAGGGCAGGATGTTACCTACGACGATATTTTCGCTGAAATAGAACGTAGAGACGCCAGAGATAGCTCTAGAAGTGCCGCTCCCTTGATAAAAGCTGCAGATGCGCACTTGCTAGATACGACAAATTTAGATATAGAAAAAGCCTTAGACGCTGCTGTTTATCTGGTTGATCAAGCAATAAAACCTGAGATCTAAGCTAAAACACTAAAGTTTTTTAGTTTCTATTTCGGAAGTGCGGTTTAAAAACACACCATAACTACTTGTTTTTAATAACTATTGCTTATCCACCTTGTTCACAGCAGATTAATTTTAACTTTAACCTGGCTGAATTTATTAGGTCTATTTCGCACAAAGCGTTTTGGCTTGCATCGCTTAAAAAGCGGTTAGATTTTTTCTGTAAAATGCGTTTTCTCAAGAAAATGAAGAAAATTTCTTATTTCACTTGAATATTTTGGTGATGCAAAACACCTTTTTGACCTTCAGTTTTAGCCAATTGATCGTAAGAGACATTAATTTATGACATCAACTCAAGAAATTGAGATTTCGCAAACCCCTTCTACGGAAGATTTTGCCCAACTCCTCGAAGAATCATTTGTAACTTCCTCAATGGAAGAAGGCAGTGTTGTTAAAGGCAAAGTTGTTGCCTTTGAAAAAGACCTCGCCGTTATCGATGTAGGCCTTAAAACTGAAGGCCGCGTTCCTTTAAAAGAATTTTCTATGGCAGGACAACCTGCTGGCCTAGAAATTGGCGATGAAGTAGAAGTTTACCTTGAGCGCGTTGAAAATGCGCTTGGTGATGCTGTACTTTCTCGTGAAAAAGCCCGCCGCGAAGAAAGCTGGATCCGCCTCGAAGAGAAGTTCGAAGCACAAGAAAAAGTTGAAGGCGTTATCTTTAACAAAGTTAAAGGTGGCTTTACTGTTGACCTGGATGGCGCAATTGCGTTCCTACCTGGTTCACAAGTTGATATTCGCCCTGTGCGCGACATCGGCCCTTTAATGAATGTGAAACAACCGTTCCAAATCCTGAAAATGGACAAACGCCGTGGCAACATTGTTGTTTCTCGTCGTTCTGTATTGGAAGAGTCTCGTGCTGAACAGCGTACAGAGATCGTTTCTCAACTTGCTGAAGGCCAAACAACTGAAGGTGTTGTTAAAAACATCACTGACTACGGTGCCTTTATCGACCTTGGCGGCATTGACGGCCTATTGCACGTTACAGACATGGCATGGCGCCGTGTTAACCACCCAAGTGAAATTGTGAATGTTGGCGACGCGATTAAAGTTCAAATCGTTCGCATCAATCCAGATACACAACGTATCTCACTTGGCATGAAACAACTTGAGAGCGATCCTTGGTCATTAGTAAATGACAAATACCCACTTGAAGCTGTAGTAAAAGGTACTGTGACGAACATTGCCGATTATGGTGCATTTGTTGAACTTGAGCCTGGTGTTGAAGGTTTGATCCACGTTTCTGAAATGAGCTGGACTAAAAAGAACATTCACCCTGGTAAAATTGTTGCTTCTAGCCAAGAAGTTGAAGTTAAAGTTCTTGAAGTTGATCCTAACAAACGCCGTATTTCACTTGGTCTTAAACAAGTTCAAGACAACCCATGGGATAGCTTTGCTGAGAAATTCCCTAAAGGTGCTGAAATTGAAGGCGCTGTTCGTAACATCACAGAATTTGGCCTGTTCATTGGTCTTGATGGCGATGTTGACGGCATGGTTCACCTTTCAGATCTTGATTGGGATCGCTCTGGTGATGAAGCTGTTCAGGATTATAAGAAGGGCGATGTTGTTAAAGCTGTTGTTCTTGAAGTTGATCCAGATAAAGAGCGCATCAGCCTTGGCATCAAACAACTTTCAGATGATCCGTTTGAATCAGTTGCTACATTCAAACGTGGCCAGCGGGTTACTGTTGAAGTTCTTGCAATCACAGATGGCGGCATCGAAGTGAAGGTTGGGGACAGCGATGTTTCTGCATTCATCAAGCGCGCTGACCTTTCTCGTGATCGCGGCGAACAACGCCCAGAGCGTTTCCAAGTTGGTGAATCAATGGATGCAGCCGTATTACAACTTGATAAATCAGGCCGTAAGATGAACCTTTCTATTAAAGCTCTTGAGATTGCTGAAGAGAAAGAAGCTGTGGCTCAATATGGTTCAACAGATTCAGGCGCGTCACTTGGTGATATCCTAGGTGCTGCTCTTGGTAGCAAATCAGATGATGAAGAAGAAGGCGAAGCAGAAAAACCTGCTGAATAATTTTTTCTCATCACTTAAAATTAAAAGCGCTGCCACTTACAAAGTGGTAGCGCTTTTTTGTGGCGCTTCAGTTACCCACTAGCAGCCGCGCTGCTGAAGCGACAGGCCCTCTGCTGGGCGGCGCATTTTATGCGATCAGTTTTATCTGTACTCGCTTCGCTCCATTCATACTGATCTTGCGCCGGGCAGCTTGCGCTGCCATGTCCCTCAGCCCGAAAAGGGCTGAGCTTCTTCTTCGGAATATATGAGATTACATTCGAATTCTAAGCTCTGTTGCAGAAGAATAGCGATACTAGGTGAGAATAACTTTCGTCCTACATTTTCCCAGTCGACCGATATTAGGTTTTATTCTTAATATCTTCTTCGTCTCTCCATTTGGGTAACATTCTTCATTTTAAAGTCATTTTTTACTAATATTATTAGGTAGTTGTTGCACCCCGGGATGAAATTGCCTTACTATGAGCAACGAATTAAAACGCATTCAATCAATTAAGAAAGTACCGCGTGCATGTCTGAACAGCCTGAATTTATCCTTGATAGACGTAAGCTAAAAAAGAAACTGTTCTTGTGGCGTTTTATGGCCATTGCTGTTGCACTTGTTGGACTGTTTAGTCTTATCACGCTGAATAAGAACTTTGCCGCTAACCTTGGTATGGCTGACCAAATTGCTCGTATTGAAATCTCTGGGGTCATTCTTGAGGATAAAGCCAGGGCTGATATGCTAAAGAAAATGGCCGCTGATAAGTCAGTTAAGGCTCTCATTGTCAAATTTAATAGCCCAGGCGGCACCACGACCGGGGGGGAGGCTCTTTATGAAGAGCTGAGCCGCATTGCTAAGGATCGCCCTGTTGTTGCGTTATTTGGCACCATGGCAACGTCAGCGGCTTATATGTCTGGTGTGGCAGCTGAGCATATCATTGCACGCAGTAACAGCATAACTGGCTCTGTTGGTGTGATTATGCAATGGGCTGAGGTTTCCTCAATGATGGATAAGCTTGGTGTTAAAATGAACGAGATGAAAAGCGGTAATCTCAAAGCTGTGCCATCCCCTTTTCAACCACTTGATGAATTTGGTCGCTCTTCAACGCAAGATATGATCTCTGAGAGCCATAAATGGTTTGTTGATTTGGTCGTAAAGCGCCGGAAAATCCAACCTTCTCAAATTCCGGGATTTATGGAGGGAAGCATTTATTCAGGCCGACAAGCTTTAAAATATGGCTTAATCGATGAAATTGGCAGTGAAGAACAAGCTTTGAACTGGCTTTCTAAAGCTAAGAAAATACCTAATTATCTACCAATTATTGATTGGAACCAAGAAACACACCAATCTGGTGGAGTTTTAGGGCGTGCAAGTCTTTATCTTGCAGGGCTTTTCGGCTTAGATCTAAAGCCTTATTTACAAAATATGTCACAGAACGGTTTAATTAGCGCTCGTCATTCAGGTAAGTTAATTTCGAAATGGAACCCCTGATTAAAGTTTGCTAAGGTAAAAATACTTAAGGATTAAAATAATGACGGGGCACCTGATGATAAAGTCTGAACTTATTCAAAAAATTGCTGCTGCTAATCCACATTTGTTTCATCGCGACGTTGATAAAATTGTCAATGTCATTTTCGATGAGATTATAACTGCGCTCGAAAATGGCGGGCGTGTTGAACTTAGAGGATTTGGCGCTTTTACTGTCAAACATCGGCCAGCTAGAAAAGGTCGGAATCCGCGTACTGGTAAACCAGTGAGCGTTGAAGAAAAGTTTGTTCCCTTTTTCAAAACAGGCAAAGAACTGCGTGAAAGACTAAATGCCGAATATGACGGCTAAGTTTTTTGCTTTTTTGTGATGTATTGAAAAACTTGGAGTGCTGCTAATGCACCAACCTTTGTTGCACCAATTGGCGCAAGTGAATGTTGCGCGTCTAAAATATCCTATTGATGATCCACGTGTTGCAGGTTTTGTTAAAAACATCGAGAAAGTCAATTCTGTAGCAGATCGATCTGAAGGGTTTGTTTGGCGTCTACAGGATGACGGCAATCATGCGCTTGACGTTGTCTTTGAAGACGATAATCCCATGCTAATTGTCAATATGAGTGTTTGGGAAACACCTGAACATTTAGAAAAATTTGTTTGGCAAACGGTTCATAAGCAAGTTTACAAAAAGAAAAATGAATGGTTTGAAGCTCTAGGTAAGATGCATTTGGCATTATGGTGGGTTAAAATTGGCCATCAGCCTAGTATTGAAGAGGCTAAGGACCGGCTAAAACATTTGAACGAATATGGCTCAAGCGACACTGCTTTTGGCTGGGATTATTTGCCCAATGTGAAACTTTGGCAAAAAGAACACTGTGCTTAAGTGGAATTCTCTTTAAAATAAGGTTAGCTCTACTATAAAAAGTAAGACACTCCCTGTTTGTTTTATCTTTTAAATTTGCTAGAGATATATCTAACATTTTGATTTTTTAAATTGAGGTTTTTTTCGTGCTCAAGAAACTCTTTAATCTGCTCATTTTCATTCCATTGGCAGTCGTTATCATTTCTATTGCTGTCGCAAACCGTCATATGGTTCGTCTTGCGCTTGATCCCATTTCACCAGAAACTCCCTTCCTTGCGATTGATGCACCTTTTTTTGCTTTTCTCTTTGGCGCCCTTTTAACAGGAGTTTTAATCGGCGGGTTTGCAGCTTGGTCAGGCCAAAGCAAATGGCGTAATGCTGCTAAATTACGCAGCCATGAAGCTCAAGAGTGGCGCAAAGAAGCTGAACGGCTAAGCCGAGAGCTTGCGACGAATGCGCCATCAGCTTTACCTGCTCCAAAATAGAAGCTAGCTTTTTTCTTAGTGGCGCTTCAGTTGTCTTTTCTTTGCTTCAGATGCCCACCATGGCATCCGCATTTTTGCTTCAGATGCCCACATAGCATCCGCATTTTTGCTTCAGATGCTCCACATAGCATCCGCAAAAGCAACCGTCGCGGCAACTGCTTTCTTAGTGGCGCTTCAGTTGCCCACCAGCAACCGCGCTTTTAATTTTAATACAAAACCCAGCAACCAATTTGGTCAATGCGCGGCTTGAGGACATTCTTTTGCAAGTTAAAATTTGTGGCATTAAAGACAAAGATATTTTAAGCGCTGCTATTAAGGCTGGAGCTGATTTTTCTGGTTTGGTGTTTTTTCCAAAAAGCCCTCGGCATGTTAGCATTCCTCAAGCTAAAGAGCTGGCTGAGTTTGCTCGGCAGAACTCTGGCGAATTCTCCACCAAGGTAGTTGCTCTCGTTGTGAATGCGACAAATGAAGAGCTTGAGACTATCATAAAAGAGGTTAAGCCTGATTACCTTCAGCTACACGGCTCTGAGACAACTGAGCGTGCTCAAGAAATTTTTGAGCTTTTCCAGACGCCTCTTATTAAAGCCATTGGGGTTTCTAATTCTGCAGACGCAGCTTTAGCTGATCATTATACAGAAGCTGAAATTATTCTCTTTGATGCGAAAGCAGACCCGAAACTTACCAGTTTGCCTGGTGGAAATGGAATTCCATTTGACTGGACCGCGTTAAAGGGCCAAAAAGAAACTCGAAATTTTATGTTATCAGGTGGGTTAACTGCTGAAAATGTTTCAGAAGCGATCCATTTAACTGGTGCATCTATTGTTGATGTTTCATCTGGTGTTGAGACGTCTCCCGGTGTTAAAGATGAAGCCTTAATTGAAGCTTTTATTCAGTTCGCTAAACAGACAGACAGCTAAACGATTTCGTGATTAGAGCTACGTAAAGTGTGGCTTGGTACAAAAATAAAATTATAAGAAGGATTTCAGTCCTATGACACAAGTAGATAATATAACAAACAGTTTGATGAATGGCCCTGATGACAAGGGACATTTCGGACTTTTTGGTGGTCGCTTCGTGGCTGAGACCTTGATGCCGCTCATTCTTGACCTTGAGAAATCTTACGATGAAGCAAAAGCTGACCCAGAGTTTCAAAAAGAGCTTGATTATCTTTTGAAATATTATGCTGGGCGCCCCAGTGTGCTCTATCATGCGGAACGCTTAACTGAGCATTTGGGCGGTGCTAAAATTTATTTCAAGCGTGATGAATTAAACCACACTGGCTCTCATAAGATTAACAATTGCCTGGGGCAAATCTTGCTTGCCAAACGCATGGGCAAAACACGCATTATTGCTGAAACTGGTGCTGGTCAACACGGTGTAGCTGTTGCAACCGTTGCTGCTCGGTTTAACCTCCCGTGCACAGTCTTTATGGGAGCTATGGATGTTGAGCGGCAAAGTCCAAATGTATTTCGGATGAAAATGCTTGGTGCTGAAATTCGCCCCGTTACCGCTGGCCGCGGCACTTTAAAAGATGCGATGAATGAAGCCTTGCGTGATTGGGTGACCAATGTGGATGATACATTCTACATCATTGGCACTGCAGCTGGACCGCACCCTTACCCTCAATTAGTTCGTGACTTTCAATCAGTTATTGGCCGCGAGGTCCGTGAACAGATGATGGAAGCTGAAGGCCGTTTGCCGGATAGCCTCGTGGCTTGTATTGGCGGCGGTTCGAATGCGATTGGCCTTTTCCATCCTTTCCTTGATGACAAAGATGTAGATATTTACGGCGTTGAAGCTGCAGGTCGTGGGCTTGATGGGCCTGACCACGCAGCTTCGCTTAATGGTGGTCAGCCTGGTGTTTTGCATGGTAACCGCACTTATTTACTGCAAGATGATGATGGACAAATTTTAGAGGGACACTCGATTTCGGCTGGACTGGATTATCCAGGCATTGGGCCGGAACATTCTTGGCTGAAAGATATTGGCCGAGTTAATTATGTGTCAGCCACTGACAAAGAAGCACTCGACGGTTTTCAGATGTGCTCAAAATTAGAAGGCATTATCCCTGCGCTTGAACCCTCACACGCCCTTGGCTTTGTAAAGAAACTGGCGCCGACTTTGCCAAAGGACCATTTGCTTGTGATGAACCTGTGTGGCCGGGGTGATAAGGATGTGTTTGCCGTCGCTGAGCATTTGGGTATGAATATATAAAAGTTGAGACAATAAATTATGACTATAAAAACACGTATTGATGCCCGGTTTGAGCAGTTAAAGACAGAAAATCGTGGTGCTTTAATAACTTTTGTCACGGCCGGTGACCCGACTTATGATGTCTCATTAGAGATTTTAAAATCATTGCCAGAGGCTGGCGCCGATATTATTGAATTGGGCATGCCTTTTTCTGACCCGATGGCTGATGGGCCGGCCATTCAACTCGCGTCTGAGCGGGCTTTGGCCAATGGCCAAAACATGATCAAAACACTTGAGATGGTGCGCGAATTTCGCAAAACAGAACCAGACACACCTCTTGTGTTAATGGGCTATTTCAACCCTATTTATTATTATGGCGCTGAGAAATTTGTTCACGATGCCAAAGAGGCGGGTGTTGATGGTTTGATTGTGGTTGATGTTCCACCAGAGGCTGATGATGAACTTTGCATTCCGGCAATGAAAGTCGGACTTAACTTTATTCGCCTTGCGACACCTACTACAGATGATAAGCGCTTGCCTATGGTTTTACAAAACACCAGCGGGTTCCTCTATTATGTCTCTGTGACGGGAATTACTGGCGTAAATGCGCCTGATATTTCAGATGTGTTGAAAAACGTTGCACGGATACAGGGTCAAACGGATTTGCCGATCGCGGTTGGATTTGGTGTTAAATCAGCTGAACAAGTTCGCGAGATCACCGCTGGTGCTGCTGGTGCTGTGGTTGGTTCTGCGATTGTGCGGGAAATTGAAGCTAATTTAAACGAAGATGGCAGCCCTCAAGAGGGGCTTGCTATGCGTGTCAAAGCACTTATATCTGAATTAGCTCAAGGTGTTCGAACTTAAGTTTAAGAGATTACACGCAACAATTTATGCATTTTTTTGTAATTTTAGGTCATTTTTGCTAAAATTTTGAAAGAAAGCCTCTTAGAAGATACCTGCTTGTATGCATAAAAATTATTGTTTGAAGATGTGTTCTTTTTTCTATAGTTTGCCTAAGATTATATGAGACGCCTCAATAGGCATTATATTTGAAGCCTCGATAGGCTATGATTTTATAAAATTAAGAACTTTAACCAAAATTAAAGTTAGTTCCGCAAAACCGGCATTGTTATTCGTTTTTAATGATGTTTCGTGGGTAATTGGTGTATTTTAGAGCACAGAATAAGCTCAGCTTCTCCCAAGAATGGGATTGTTTTAGAAAGGCGTAAGTGACGTGAACTGGATTAACAATGTTGTTCGTCCCAAAATTCAGGATATTCTCTCAAAGCGAGAAATGCCTGATAATCTTTGGGTTAAGTGCCCTGAGAGCGGACAGATGGTCTTCCACAAAGATTTGGAGGCCAACCAGTTTGTTGTACCCGTTTCTGATTATCACATGCGCATGTCTGCGCCTGATCGCCTGAAAGACACTTTTGATGATGGCGAATATGAAGAAATTGAATTTGCTGAAGTTGCTCATGACCCGTTAAAATTTCGCGATGAAAAGAAATATGTCGACCGTTTAAAGGACGCTAAAGCTAAAACTGATCTCAAAGATGCAGTTCTTGCTGGTGTTGGAAAAATTCACGGTATGGATGCTGTGGTAGCGTGTCAGGATTTTAATTTCCTTGGTGGTTCACTTGGAATGGCAGCTGGTGAAGCCATTGTTACTGCTATGCTGAAAGCTGTTGAGCTTGAAGTTCCGTTCATCATGTATGCAGCTTCTGGCGGTGCGCGTATGCAAGAAGGTATTTTATCTTTAATGCAAATGCCGCGCACAACTGTTGCAGTGCAACGACTGCGCGAGGCTAAACTTCCTTACATCGTTGTGTTTACAAATCCGACCACTGGCGGTGTTACAGCATCATATGCCATGCTTGGAGATGTGCATATTGCTGAGCCTGGTGCTCTTATTTGTTTTGCTGGCCCGCGTGTGATCAAACAAACCATTCGCGAACAATTGCCTGAAGGCTTCCAACGCGCTGAGTATCTCCTTGAGCATGGTATGGTTGATATGGTTGTTCATCGTCACCAAATGAAAGATCAGCTTTCTTCTCTATGCCACATCTTGATGAGAGAGCCAGTTCCTGTTACCGAGACAACTCTTGTCGACACTGATGCTCATAAGAATGGTTCAGCTGTTGGTGAAACACTTGTTTCTTCTGAAGATGGTGATGCTGAAATTATTTCAGTTCAATCTGATGAACCTGCTGTTGATGCTGACCTTGAAAGTGGTGATGAGGCTCCTTTAGAGCAACCTGATGTTCCACATGATGAGGCTCAGGCAAAAGAGAACCAGGATAAATCCGCTTCTTAACGTCAAGCTTTATTTTTACTCTTAAATTTATTACTGGTAAATTTTTATGATCCGGTTGAAGATCAGCCAAAAGTGCAACAGGCCTCAATGAAACGTTCAGAAACTTTGCTTCAAGAGATGCATAAGCTGCACCCTAAGTTGATTGACCTTTCACTTGATCGCATACATGGGCTCCTTGAAAAACTTGGCAACCCTCATAAAAAGTTGCCGCCTGTTATTCACATTGCCGGGACAAATGGCAAAGGATCTGTGCTGGCTTTTTTAACGGCCATTTTAGAGGCGCATGGAGACCGAGTTCAACGCTTTTCTTCTCCGCATTTGGTTTCTTTTCATGAGCGGATTAACTTACCCCTTGAAAAAGACAATCAAGTTAAAACGTCCCCCATTTCAGAAGACCAGCTCGTTGATGTGCTTCAACGCACGAAAGATGTAAATGGCGAAGATCCGATTACATTTTTTGAAATTACCACTGCTGCTGCCTTTCTTGCCTTTTCAGAAACTAAGGCCGATTGGTGTTTGTTAGAGACAGGACTTGGCGGACGGTTAGATTCAACGAATGTGATTGCATCACCAGTGGCGACCATCCTTTCCCCTATTTCTATTGATCATACCAAATTTCTTGGTGAGAGTATTCGGGAAATAGTACGAGAAAAAATCGGAATTTTAAAAGCGAATTCTCCTGTTTTTGTTGGCCTTCAAGAACCGGAACCTCTTGAATTGATTGAACAACGCGCCGCTGAGATTTCGGCCTCCTCTTACATACGTGGGCAGGACTATGATGTTTATGCCCAGCGCGGCCGGTTGGTTTATTCTTCGCCTGATGCGTTGTTTGACCTGCCTTTGCCTCGCAATATGCTTGGTCGTCATCAAATTGAAAATGCTGGCCTTGCCCTTTGTGTGGCTCAGCATTTATTAAAAGAACGGCTTAATCCGGACGCCCTTGCAACTGCAATGAAAACAGCTCTTTGGCCCGCACGCATGCAAAGATTACAGGCCGAAGATTACTCACCGCATTTGCGACAAGAAGATGAGCTTTGGCTTGATGGCGGGCATAACCCAGCGGCAGCTTTGGTGCTGGCTGATATTCTTGGTGATTTAGAAGAGCGTGTTTCGCGCCCACTTCACATCATTATTGGCATGATGGATGGGAAAGATGTTCGCGGCTTTTTAAAGGAATTTCTTGGGCTTGCTTCTCAAGTGATTGCCGTGCCTATTCCGGGTGAAGAAAATGCAATGAACCCAGATAGACTAGCTGATTTGGCTTGCGAAATGGGGTTTGAATCTGAAAGTGCCGCGACCCTTGATGACGCTTTACAAATTAGCGCTGAAGGACGACATGAAGGCGTGCGCGTATTGATTTGCGGCTCACTTTACTTGGCTGGTTATGTTTTGAGTTTGAAAGAAACTAGCTAACTGACTAGTCAATTTTTCTTGTTTGCATCCTGCCCTTCATAGATATGCGTCACCTATTTCTTCTGACATCCAGTAAATGGGATGGGTTCTTCAAGGACATAATTTTCTTCTATCTCCGCTACGCTATAGCCTGCAACTGCCTGGTGTGTTGGTTCAATATTCGTTTTGACGATGGATTTGTCACATAAAATTACTTTAGGAAAGTCGTTTGTTTTTTCTATTTCTAAAGTGTAACTTCGGCTTCGCTTAAACCTCTTGCCCTCACGATAGAACTCTTCCACCATAGGGGCCTGACAGCAACCACCATTCCAAATTTGGATAATGTTTACAATCTTGCCAACCTTATTGAATAGATAGATTGTCTCAAAACTACTGTTCGTATCTTCTCCCATAAAGGAGACCATTATTTTTGAATAGTTAGCAGATATAGCTGCCTTCAAAGACATTTGTGAAGACATCAGTAAAGTCAAAGCAGTTAAGGCCAGAAAACTAACCCAGATAATATAGTGAATTCTACGTTTAATCATTTAACAACTCACCTCACCAAAAATCAGCGCTCTATTTTGTCAAATTACCTTTATCAATTTTTAAAAGTGTATTGCAACAAACTTGCTATACTCCCTTCAAATGATTTCCATTATTCAAAGGGAGTGAATATAAAGTTTTTTACTGCACCTCCGATGACCTCCGACAACCTGTACTACGGCCCCATCTCTGGCGTTTTTGCTTCCATTTTATATGGCTTTTGCAGCGCTTTAATGCTCTGGCACAAGCTACACTACCTTTTCTGTGTTGGGCATGTGTCGTTATGACTCTATTTTTAGTATCCACTGCCTTATATGCGCAATATACTGCTGAGGCAGGTGTTGTAGCAGTTGAAAGAATAACTGCTCCTAAAAAAGCGGCTGCAGATAATGTTTGAACCTGTTTCATGATACTTCCTTTTAGATAATTCACGCCAGGGGCTTTATCCCCCTTGAAAGATCTGTCGCACTGTCAGGCAAAAAGGTTCATAATTTTTACATCTTTCTATTTCTAAGGTTTATTCTTTGAGCAAAAGCGATGTACTTTCAAGAAAAAGACCCGGTAACCGATCATTTCAAGTTCTGTTTTGTATTGTCTCCAGATGTTTGAGCGAACTGTTTTATGGAAGTATCTATCGTCCTTATTATCTTGTTATAGTATCAATACACTTTAGAAGTTCCTGTTCTAAACCATCACCTCGGCATATATCACCATGACAGGGGATGAGTACATTCGGACTGTATAAAGACACAAAATCATTTGCCCATTCCTGGTATTTTTCTCGATTCTCTACTCCATAGCTCGGAAATGTTTTAAGTAACTGCGGGGTGCCATTTTCCTTTTTATTTTTCAATATTTTTGGACCACAGAATGCATCTACGACTATAAGGGCCTTATTCTTTCCCTCTTCAATGCAAAACCAAACTTCCCCTGTCTTTAATCCAACTGGTTCAACAATTGTTATGTTTTTTGGGAGCTGCATCTCTAGGTCATTAAGTGCATTTATACTCAAGCCTGTAACTTTTTCTAAACGAGAGATAGCATTGGTGGGAGCACAAAACTGCGCATTTGGAAACCGAAGGGTTGCATCTTTAGCCCCTTTGTTGTGGTAGTGGTTTGGGGCTACAATAAATTTGACTTCAGCCACACTTTCCAGTTCTTCCCAAGCTTCTTCTGAAGTGTTTGCAAGAGGACTTACCAAGCATAAGCTTTTGCTTGAAAGTTTGAGCGCAACTGAGCGCAAGTTTCCATTTGTTGCTTCATATAAATTGTTAAATGGACTTAGCTTTTGAAATGTAATTTTGTTTGCCACTTGCAAAACACTCCCATAATTTTACACACCTCTTTTACTCAAATTTTATTTTTCTGAAATTTACATTTCTCATTTAATTATTAAGAATGTAAAAATAAAGTATAGACCTTACGTTAATCTATAGACTAACCCCTAATACATTACATACGCTTTTAAGCCCTCAAATAAAAATGAAATTTTATTGCAGGCTTATTACATTAGATTGCATTTTTTCGTTTTAAGGTATGCTCCTGACATAATGCAAAAAAATCATTTTAAGGGAGCAAGTATGACTGATACGGAGAATAAGAAGGGTACCAGTGAAGTGGCTATTACCAGGCGTGAAGGAGTTTTTGCCATGGGGGCAGCCGCTGCTTTGAGCATGCTAGGTTCTGGCTCTGCAGTGGCAAAAAAAGTTTCTGGAGAATTTGATCAGTCGAACATCAAATGGAATAGCTTGGAGGGTATTGAAAATATTTGGTACCACATCGTCAGAGTTGATTCTCAAGCTAAAGTGGTCGATATAATCTTCAAGTTTGCGGCAAACAAGAAGGTCGTTCTGCACCGACACCACGCAGATTATAGTACGTTCATCATACAAGGTGAGTTACGTCTTTATGACAAAGATGGTGCTCTCAAAGAAATCCGGCCGACGGGAAGTTATGTCCAGAAAAAAGCTGGAGGACCTCCGCATGATGAAGGTGGAGGAGACGTGGATTGCATTGCCTGGTTTAGCAACTGGGGCACTGATGGTGTTATTTATGAAGTTCTGGATGCAGAATTGAAAACCGCTGCTACCTTTGGCCTAAAAGATTTTAAAGCTTTGTTTGAAGCTCAAGAAAAACCAATACAACCAATTATACCTGGATAGTTACTTGAATAAAGCACACCTTCTTATTAACTCGGTTGGTGTGTTTTTTCGATCATTGATATCTCCTTAGGTTTCATTTGCGCCCCCCTGCAGATGAAGCTGACATAAAAAGCCTGGCGTGATGTTTTCCAATCTAACGCCAGGTTTTTGTTCATTAATTATGCAGGCTGATATGGCAATGAAGAATGATGCAAGACTATTCGCAAAACGCCTGCTTCGTCTTTTTTATAGCCCCAGCTTTTGTCAGCCTTCGTTACGGCGCCATCTTTATCTGTGAAAGAAACCGAACCCATCCACATGGCAACATCGCCTTGAATGAAACTTGCCGATGTTTCGAATGCAACTGAGCGCCACCCTCTCAAACCAAAGCCAGTATCATTTGGGTATTTATCATTGTGAGCTACAAAATAAGATAATGCACCTTCACGGGTCGGGCGGAAAGTTTTCTCTCCTCCTGAGAGTGTTGGTTTGAAAAGTACGGGCCCCAAATTATAGCCATAGGCCGCGTCTAGCGCACCATTTGCTAATTCGGTTGCAGCTTCAATACCGTTCTCTTCATAGGCCTTGGAGATAGCAATCAGGGCATCAGCCCAAATATTACGTGCATCAGCCAGTTCTTGTTCTGTAATCGCATTACTCATTATTATTCTCCTTAAGTGGCGCATTTAAAATGCGAAGAATTGATGGATTTGGTCTGTTAGACAAATTTCTAATGACCAAGTTTCGTAGATTTTTTCCAGCTGGCCGGACGGTATTTTGCAAACCGGAGAGAGTCAAGATCTATTGATTTCAAATTTTTTGATAGTGATATGTTTTTTGAAGAATGAGTTAGTATTTGAACTGAGGAAAATAATTTCATAAAAAAGCCTGACTTGATTGCTTGCAATCTAACGCCAGGCTTTTGTTTGTTTATTTTGCTCTTATCTATACGTAAGAGTTTAGCCACTCTTCTAGTGAGCTTTTTGGTAGAGCACCAGTTCTTGTGTCAGCTAGCTCACCATTTTTGAAGACCATCAGAGTTGGTACAGCACGTACGCCATATTTAGCTGATGTATTTGGGCCGTCGTCCAGGTTTACTTTGACGATCTTTGCTTTGCCTGACATTTCAGAGGCAACTTCATCAAGTGCTGGGGCCATTGCTTTACAAGGTCCGCACCAATCTGCCCAGAAATCAACTAATACAGGCTCGTTAGAATTTAGAACTTCGGCTTCGAACGTTTCATCTGAAACAGTGATAGTTGCCATCTTTTTCTTCCTTTGCGTATTTCAGCTTTTTGTGTTTCAGATCAATCGGGCTTCTGTGAGTGATACTCTCTATTTCTATGAGACTCACTCACTTCATAGCGATTCCTGATCTTTTAATCTTGTTAGCTAGAAAATAGGAACGAATAAAATAAAGTCAAGTCCTCTAATCCTTCTAGCATTGTCTTTTCAGTTATTCTTTATTCAAAATTGCCTCATATTTATCCAGCATTTCATCTGGAATTTCCATCAAATAAGGCCCATCTGTCCACAGGAGAGCTGATTTGAGCTTGTGATGGGGGTAAATCTCCCGCAAAGCAATGCGATAGGCGGCGAGCTGGGCTTGATAGGCTTCAGCGACATCTTCAAGCTTTCTAGGGCTAGGCCTGTTTGATTTGTAGTCAATGATCAGAATTTCATTCTCCCGCACGACTAATCTATCAATTTGGCCTTGCAGAAGGATTGGCGTTGCTCCTGTTTTTTTAGGAGTAATCCTTGCGATTAAAGATACCTCAGCTTTCGAACCTGGGCCGAATAAGTCTTTGTAATCAGAATTATTTATAATAGCCAAGGTTTCACTTATGATAGAGGCTTGATGTCGCTCTCTTAAATCGCGTCCGTGATGTTTGGCAAGTGTTTCAGCGGCTTTTAAGCGATCAGCTTCAGGTACGTCAGGGAGATACTCCAAGAGTTTGTGAACCAGACGTCCTCTGATGAAGCGGCCATCATCACCCATTTTCTTCGGGCTAATCAGTGCCGGCTCGACGGGCAGTTTATCTTCATCATCTTCTGGTGTTTCATAGGGGATGACGCTTGATGGTGCGACGGGTATTGTGCGAACAGGCTCGGTTAGGGCTTTCGTTTTTGCCCACTCTGGCAAGGGCGCTGTTTCTTTTTCCGCGCCTGACGTTTGTTCTATTTCAGTCGGCTTTGATTGTTCACCTGTCTGGAATTGACGAACAATGGTGCCATCTTGTTTTTTAACCTCTTTGAGGTGACCTTCTAAACCATCATCAATTAGATTATACCAGCAATCTTTCGTGCGGCCTCTTGTGCCTTCAAAACCGCAGACATAAAGACGGTCTCTGGCGCGCGTCATGGCCACATAAAGCAGGCGCATCTGTTCGCTTTTTGCGTCTTCAGATATAGCCGCTCGAGCTTCTTTGATCGGAGCTAGATGGCTCTTATTTGGCAACGACCAGAGTGTGGTTGATATCAGGTTTTTATTTTTCGGGCTCTCTGGTAAATCCGGTCGTTTGATTTTCAGTAGGCTCTCTGATTGGCTTGCTGATTTGCTTGAGCACGTATCGGGAAGAAAAACTATATCAGCTTCCAAGCCCTTAGCACCATGGACTGTCATGACACGCACTTCATTGCGCCCCTTTTCCATATCGCGTTTTACTTCTGCGCCTGAGCGGCGTAACCAAGAGAGAAAACCTTGCAGTGATGGTGGCTCAAGCTCATCATATTGAAGTGAGAGATTGATAAATTCGTCTAGCGCGTCACCAGCTACAGCGCCCAACCTTGCTATGAATTTTTTACGTAAACCTTCTCCTTCCAGGAGGTTTGCAAAGAATTCAAAAGGAGGGAGAATATCTGCTCTTGATAACCAAAGACTTAACTGGCCTGCGACTTCATTGTATTTTTCTTCTCGCTTAGCGAAGTAACGCAAGCTTTGCCACAGAGAGCCTTTGCGTCCATGAGAGAGTTGGAACAAGTCATCATCATCCAGATTAAAAATCGGACTTTTAAGAAGGTTTGCCAAAGCGAGGTCATCTTCAGGCAGAAGTAGAAAATCACCTAAAGCTAGCATATCCATCACTGCTAATTGTTCTGTGATAACGATCCGGTCGGCGCCAGCTACGGGAATATTTTGTGCTTTTAATGCTCTGATGATCATGGGAGCGAAGGGGGCACGTTTGCGCACCAGAATGAGAATATCACCAGGTTCAACAGGGCGACCTTTTGATGCTAAGATTTCACCTGCGTCGAGCCACTCTCTGATTTGTTTTGCAATTTTCTCTGCGCATCTTCCACTCGCATTATGGGCTTCACCTTCTTCAAGTGGATTGAACGCTTCTGATTTTTCTATTTTTTCATCTTTTTCCGTATCCCAAATTTCGACCAACCCCGTTTCTAACTGTCGGTTGGAATAGTGGGTGATTTCCGCCCCGGACATGGTGAGGCAATCTCTTAAGTGAGGTTTTTGAAAAACAAGATCAACCGAATTTAAAACCGCACGGGTCGAACGAAATGAAAGGTTGAGCGGAATGGTTTTAAAATTTTTATTGGCGCGCTCTGCACTTTTTGTAAAGTGTTCCCCCATCTCGCTGAACTGTTTTGGTTCAGCGCCCTGAAAGCCGTAGATCGATTGTTTTTCATCTCCCACAGCAAAGATTGTGCGCTCTTCAATCTGGCGGTCAAACATTTTCTGACTGTCACTGCTTTTATCTGTTTTTATGACAGCGTCTCTTGCGCCTTCGCTAAAGAAGAACTCTTCTGTAAGGCTAGTAATCACTTGCCATTGTTCGGGACTGGTGTCTTGCGCTTCATCAACCAATATATGATCGAGGCCCTGATCAAGCTTATACAGAACCCACGCTGTGTTTTGACGCGAGCTCAATAGATCTGCTGTTTTTTCAATCAGATCTTGATAATCGAGTGCGGCTCGGATGCGCTTTTGCTGCTCATAAAGAGTGATGATTTTGTCAGCCAGAATAAGCAATGATTTAGTGGCGTCTGCCACCATTAGGCTTTCATGTGCGATGAAAGCTTCATAGTAACTTCCCTGCCCCCGAAAAAGCTGGCTTGCAAGGGCTGGGTAATTTTCTTTTATCGCTTTGGTAAGCAACGTCTTTTCAGAACGGGGTTCGTTTTTGTCTGTTAAATATGCTTTTTGCAGCGTTCTAATTCTATGCTCAAGTGATTTTGTTTGTAGCACTTCATCAAGTTTTTTGGCTAGGCCCTGGTCCCTTTTGCTACCTTCATCATTTAAAATGGGGACCAAAGATTTGAGGAGTTCATCATCAACACTGGTTGCCATTCTTTCTTGCCAATGCGCTGTAGATTGGTTTTCTGGCAATTGCAGCAATGTCACGAGTGACGCTATTAATGCATTTGTGTCTGGTGCAATCAGCGGACCCCAAATAGACTTTTGTCTCAAGGTGTTTAAAACTAAACTTTCAAACTGACTATCGTTTGAAAAACTAATGACTTTGCCAAGGGCTAGACTTTCTTCACTTTGAGGATTTTTCAAAGCTTTTGTGAGCACTTGATCCATCGCATGTTTTAAAATGTCACTGGCGACAGTTTCATCTAGAACTTTAAAGTGAGGTGGCACTTCAGCTTCTAATGGGAAGCGCTGTAATAACTTTTCGCAAAAACTATGAATGGTTTGGACCTTCATGCCGCCAGGCGTTTCAATTGACTTTGCAAACAGGCGGCGGGCAAGTTCTATTTCTTGAGTTGAGGGTTCACATCCCAGAACTTTAGCCAGGCTTTCGTTATTTTCTTCATCCAGCAACACATCAGTTGGCATGGTGACCCATTTGGCTAATGTTTGGAAAAGCCGGTTTTCCATTTCAGCGGCGGCGGCTTTGGTGAAGGTCAGGCATAGGATTTTATGAGGTTCATTGCCCCGCAGCAAGAGACGAAGAACGCGGTTGACCAAAATATATGTTTTGCCAGTGCCTGCATTTGCAGAAACGAAAGCTGACGTTTTTGGATCAGCGGCGTTTGCCTGGCTTTTTGTTGTTTGCTCATAGATTTTAGTGAGATCAACGATTGGCTCAACTGAATGCTTGTTCATCACTTATCCTCGCTCTCATCCTCAGCGCCCCATTCCTGAACGCGTGCTAGGTGAGCGTAATCATCATATTCATATTGGCCTTTAAAATCGTGGCGGCGCAGAGCTTTATAAGGTGTTTCCTCTTTATCAAATTTAGCAACCAGATTTTCGAGCTGCTTCAGTGATTGCTCTATAAGCTCGCCCATCTGATCACCATCGATCGTGGTCTCTATGCCAGCAGGGCTTCCGCCTTTTGCGGCAATGTAAGAGAGGGCTGTGACTTCACCTTTGTTTAGCCCCTTAAAACCAGCTTCTTGCTGAATGGCAGCTTCTAACGGCAATTGTGGACTAAACAATGCTTTGACTTTTGCCGGGCTTGGAACGGTTCCAGTTTTATAATCATAAATATGAAAGCTGCCATTTTTTGCTTCGTCGATGCGATCAGCTCGTGCTGTCAGATAGAAAGGACCAGCTGGGGCTTTGACTTCCAAGCGCCCGCTTAAT
The DNA here is from genome assembly GCA_040367435.1 of Hyphomicrobiales bacterium 4NK60-0047b. NCBI lineage: Bacteria > Pseudomonadati > Pseudomonadota > Alphaproteobacteria > Hyphomicrobiales > Hyphomicrobiales bacterium 4NK60-0047b. The sequence continues at coordinate 102,074 of BAABWY010000005.1, forward strand.
TCTGTATGGCATTGTTTCAATTCATCACGCCTTGCTGGTTCTGTTTCTGCGAACCATTTGGTAAAACGCTCGAACCTTGGCTGCCAGAAGGTGCCGATTTGTGGGTGATTGGCAATTTCTTTCATTAGCTCGGCTGAAATTTCTGCCAACTCTTGCTCGCTGTTTTGCGGCAATGTTTTTGGATATCGCTCCGTAAAAATCTGCATGGCTTTGTGAATTATCTGCCCCCGCATGGCTGCATTTGGCGGGGCACCTAAGGGCTCCAACGGTGCGAGCTTTAAAATCGAGCGGGCAAAGATGCTATAAGGATTGGCGATCCACTCTTCAATGCGGGTTACACTTAGTTGACGCGGCCGCGCTTTCACTGGTGGTTTCGGTGCCGGGCTTTTAATTTTTGGCGCTGGTTCGACTTTATCTCGAAGTGCTGCCCATTGATCAAATGGCTCATCTGTTTTTGGTTCTAGCAATTCACTTGCCTCTAGACCGTCTAACAGAGCTGACATGCGCATGATCCATCTTGATGGCACCGTTTGGACGCCATCCGTTTTGCCTGCTCTTGTTAGGTAAACTTCTTTGGCACAAAGAAGAGACGCAAAATCATGAGCGCCATAGCCAATATGTTGTTCTGGTGCCGGCAGGCCTAACTCTTGGCACATGGGACGGGACAGCCACGGGTTTGCGTTAGCGGTATTGGGCCAAGTGCCTTCATTCAATCCGCCCAAGATGACTACATCTGTTTGTTGCAAACGTGCTTCAAAGGGGCCCCAGATGAAAATTCTCGGATGAACTGGAGTGAGTGGGCGAACCGTCTCACCTGCGATTAGGCTTCTATAGAACTCAGGGTAATCTCTTGCCCTAAGGTTGGGCGAGACGTTTTTAATTGAGATGATTTCAGCACATAGTTTGGCCAATTGCTCACCAGCGGCACCCACCCATAATTGACTGCCAATTTCGGGTTCTTGTGGTTGGTCTTGATCTGGCTCCGAGCTTTCTATTTCTTGTGCACTTTCTCGCTCCTCAAAACTCTCAGCTAAATGTTCAGCTGTATAGATGTGCGCATCTAAAAAACTTTGAAGGTTATGATCTTTTGTAGATTTGAAAAGTTCAGTTAAAGGCCCAAACGCTTTTTCTAAACGCTCTAATAATTGTTCAGCGAGCGCCCATTCTTCTTCCTTTAAACGTTTGATCGCTGGGTGAAGATGAACGTCCGATTGTTTTTTCTTTCCTTCATCATCATCATTGACTGTGCATTGCTCTTTTATAGTCTCAAAGGTTAATCTTAACCCTTCTAAACCTCGCCCCATCCAGGGTTGTCTGAGAGCTGAGATTTCAAGCGCTCTAGCGCCTAAGCGACTGTCTCCGCGTTCAAAGCCAAGACGTGTTAGAGGGTGTTTTAACAATGCTAAAAGGAATGATGGTTCAAACCCTGAATTTTGACATTGTATGATGCTGTCAAAAAAAGCCCCCGGCATTGTTTTAGCTAGGGGACGGCCACCTGAATCGTCGACCTTGATGCCCCATTCTTCTAAGCGAACAGCAACACGCCGGGCTAACAATCTATCTGGAGTGACGAGAGCGGCTGTTTGATTTTTTTGTTCGGCTGTTCGGCGCAAAATGAGCGAGACCATCTCTGCTTCTTCTTGAGCATCGCGGGCTAGATTGAGCGAGATGTTTTCAAGGCCAGCTTTTAAATTGTTTTTCTCTTCAGGTGTTGCTTCGTAATCTTTTATATAATCTTGCCATTGCTCAGTTGAGCTTGAGGGACGAAGAGCTTCACTTACAAATTTTGTCAGAGCTGCTTTACTTGAAGACGCCTCAGTACCTTCAACCGCTTTGACGTTTGACCTCGGCTCTCCAATATCGGCACATAATTTGGATAACCCAAATTGAGGATGTTCTGGATGATTGGGCACCAGATTGGTAAATGCTAAATCATCTAATTCCTGATCAAGACCAGGGAGAACGATTAAGCCATTTTCTAAGTTCGCCACCGCTTTCATTAATCTGGCGGCTGCAGGAACACTACCAGTTGAGCCAGCGATGATGATTGGGTTTTCTGGCTTTGTTTGCTCTAAGCGCTCAGTTTCTTTATTCAGCATAATATTGCGTCTTGAGGCTTGGCTAAGTTGATCCGTGGCTTTTAAATAGTCTGGCCAGACTTTAGTGATGATTGTTAGGAAATCCAGTGTATGTTGCCAATGTTCTGAGAACTGGTCTGGCACCAGATTTTCCAAGTTTGAAAGATCGACCTCTTCGGTTTCAGCATTATCGATAAGCTTTGCGAGCTCATGAGCCATGAGTGAGGCTTGAGCAGGCTTGATTTGACCTTCTACTTGTTCTTTAGCTAAGTGCGGTTCTGGAGCTAACTCAGGATTTTTCCGCCAGCTTAAGATCGCTTGCGTCAAGATGAGGTGGCGCTCAAGACTGGAGACTGCCGGCTTCATATCTATTAAGCTTTGGTCTGGCCCCTTGCCTGTAAAACCACTGCTTAGTGCTTCATAGATCAGCCCTTCATCATCATCACCATCTCCTAAAGGGCGGATGGTTGGCAGGATAATGGCTTTGCAGTTCGACAATCTTAAAAAGGCTTCGCCGCAGACGCGACATGCTCGCCTTGTTGGGAGCAAAAGAGTGATATTGGCTAATTCTTCAACTTTTGGAGCTTGCCCTTTTTGGAAAGGGAGTGACCCTTCCAGAATGGCCGACACTAGGCTATCAAGAAAAGGAGCAGTTGACGGGATATGGACAATATTTGTCATTGTTCTAGTCTCTTTTTTGATGCCGTTTTATTTCTCTCACGGCTATTCTGCAGCTGAAGCTGCAGGCCTCCGAGGGGCGGCGCTTGCACCGGACGCCCCTGGCGTCATGTCCTGACGCCGAAAGGGCGTCACTCCTTCTTCGTATATATAATTTCCGCGTCAGTTCGCTTTTTTACGCTTCAAATGCCCACTCTTTTAGTGCTCCTTCAGGTTGCCCACCTGCAACCGTCGCGGCAACCGCGATTTTTTAGTTGCGCTTTAGATTGCCCACATGCAACCGCGATTTTTTAACTGCGCTTCAGATGCCCACCAAGCATCCGCGCTTTTTTAACTGCGCTTCAGATGCCCAACAAGCATCCGCGCTTTTTTAACTGCACTTCAGATGCCCAACAAGCATCCGCGCTATAATGTTGGTTCAGCTTGGCGAATGCAATCCTCTGCTTCACTTAGAGCTTCAGTTGTCCCCACATGCATCCAAATGCCTTGGTGTTTGATGCCATAAACACGGTTTTGGGCTATTGAGACGTCCCAGAGTTTATTGAGAGAAAAAGAGCCTTTCAATCTATTCTCAGGAACGCTTTTCTCAAATAGATTTTTGGTGGCGATGCTAGCGCCAATGAACACATGGTCTGAGGCAACATCGCTTGGTTTTCTGCTGATTAGCCCTTCATTGCTGAGAAGGAAATCCCCTTTGCCATCATAACCAAGGGATGTGTTTTTGTTAGCAAGGCAAAGGAGGTTATCCATTTTTTGTGGGTCAAAGTTTTTGACCATTTCAGCCAGATTATTATGCCCACTTTCAACCCAAACTGAATCAGAGTTGTGAATGAAAAATGCTTTATCTCCAAAGTGATCTAGCGCTTTATAAACACCGCCGCCAGTGTCGAGTAGTTCATCTCTTTCATCAGAGATGATGATTTCTACATCGGTTCTTTGGCGCAAGTGAGTTTCAAGAACATCAGCTAAATAATGAACATTGACAACAATTTTTTTCACACCGACTGAAGTCAAGCGATCGATGACATGATCAATCAGTGGTTTCCCTGCGAGCTTTACCATAGGCTTGGGGACTGTATCCGTCAGCGGGCGCATGCGCGAACCAAAGCCTGCCCCTAGAATAAATGCTTGATCAACCATGTCCCTCATCTCTTTTTAGTGCTCCTTCAGGTTGCCCACTAGCAACCGTCGCGTAGTGCTCCTTCAGGTTGCCCACTAGCAACCGTCGCGTAGTGCTCCTTCAGGTTGCCCACTAGCAACCGTCGCGTAGTGCTCCTTCAGGCTGCCTACTAGCTACCGTCGCGTAGTGCTCCTTCAGGTTGATGTTTTTTTGTGCTTCAGATGCCCACAAAGCATCCGCACTAACAACCGTAGCGACATCTGCATAACTGTCTTTCAAATACCATTTTTGAATGGCTTTAGGTTATCTACTCGTTGCCAACCTAGCACCCGCAAAATTAACCGACCATACTGAGATCTTTTTCCGATTTGATGCGCAACTCTTCTGGAAAGTTTGTTTCGTACCAGTTGAATATGTCAATCAAATGTGAGTGTTTTAAATTGCGCTCCAAATAATCCCAGATGCGTGGAATGTGAGCCAGATAATGTTTTTTTCCATCTCTCACAGCTAGTCTGACAAAAATCCCGAGTAATTTACTGGCGCGCTGTGCCCCTAATATTGCGTAGGCCCTCAAAAAATCTTCTTCATCAAATGATGGGTCTAACCGCTCAGCTTGCTTGAGATAACGGGCAACGAGGTGTTGCTCAACGGCTTCTGGGACTGTTATGCGGGCATCCTGGCAAAGGGAAACAACATCATAAGCAGCATGACCAATGACTGCATCTTGAAAATCGATAATGCCAAGTGACTTTAAATCGCTTTGATTGGAGAGATGCATTAAATTAGGAGAATGAAAATCCCTCAATACCCAATGCCTGTTATTTGGGCTTAAATCATTAAGGAGTTTTGACCAGAGGTTTTGATAGTTTTGTCGCTCAGCGCTAGAGACTTTGGTGTTTTTTAATTTTGGCCAATACCAATCAATAACCAACTCTGCTTCAATTGATAGCGCATTATTTGAATAAGATGGGAGCTCATAAATACGTTCTCCTACTTGCATTGGCTTTGGTTTGTGCCTGCGCAGTTCGCATAAAATATCAATCGCCGTTTCATATAATGTTTGCTGATTTGCATTTTCTTGCGTGATCATATGATAGAGCTGGTTGTCGCCAAGGTCATTTATCAGAAGCAAACCATCTTCTAAATTAAACTTATGAACCTTCGGTGCCGAAAGCCCTGCATCAATAAGTGCGTTAGAGACTGCCACAAAGCTTGTCATGTCTTCGGCTAAATGAGCGATTTGACTATAGGGTTTACCATCTCTGATTGGAGGGCCATCTGGTTGTGGCGGGGCGTTCATCAAGAGAGCTTCATCTGCTGTTTCTCTCAAGCGAATGTAAGATCTGGTGGACGCATCACCTTGTAAAAATTGCCACTTGGCTTGCCGCCATTTGGTTGCCTCAAGGAAGCTGCCTATTTTAAAAAACCGCTCGCATTTTTCTTTTTGTTTTCCGAACCCGGTTATTTTCAAGAGGCGGTTATCATCTTCAGCTGTCACCACCTCTTCTAATGAGATTTCATAACGATCATGAATATTATGATGTTCGCCCAATTGCTCAGGCCACTCGATGAGGGTAATGTGATTGTCTAACTCATCATAGAGACCGAGTTCTTCAACCTCACTGCTATCTGAGAGACGATAGAGATCGTAGTGGGAAATTTCAGCTCGTTGTGTTTCATAAGGAATAAGAATTGGGAAAGTTGGACTTTGAACCTCAAGTTCAGGTGAGTTTGCTATACTTCTGATGAGAGCACGAGCAAAGGTTGATTTACCAGCGCCTAAATCACCTTTTAGAAACAGCGTATCCCCCTTGCTTAAGATGCAAGACAGTTTTTGGGCAATGACTTCTAATTCAGCTCTATTCACTTTGGAATGGTTAGCTGATATTTGTTTGAATTCGTTCACGCATTACTCCCAAAAAATATATCTGCACGCAGAGGGGTTATGCGGCATTACTCTTCTTTTCGTCAAGAGAGCTTTTATCACTGCCTGTTCCTGTCTGTTTAACGGGGAGTGAAATTGTAATGGTTGTACCCATACCTTCATGTGAGTTTAAATTAACAGTGCCATTATGAGCTTCAACCAGGTTTTTTACGATTGAAAGCCCAAGGCCTGCTCCTCGATGGTTCGAGCCACGAGACTTGCTCTCGAACCGATCAAATACCGAACTTTGCTCAGCTTCAGGAATACCACAGCCACTATCGATCACAGCAATTTGGATCTGGTCTTTACGTTTTTTTGCAGAGACGCTGACCTTAGCACCTTCATCTGTGAAACCAACTGCGTTGCTTAACAAATTATACAATACCTGACTGATACGTTTGCTATCAACCTCAAAGTCTCCAATGTTTTTGGGGAGGTCAATTTTCAGATCGACCTCTTCTTTATCATATTGTTTTTGCAAACGTTCAGTTGCATTATCTATGACATCTTTAACTTTCACAGTTTCAACATTCAAATCCAGACCACCTGCATCGATGGTTGCCAAGTCAAGGATATCGTCAACAATGGCTAGCAAACTATCTGATGAATTGCGAATATCACTTAAATATTCGCTTTGTTTTTCATTTAGATCGCCGCTGGTTTTGGCGCTCATTAGTTCGCTAAATCCAATGATATTAGTGAGAGGTGATCTTAATTCATATGATACATGTGAAATAAAGGTGTTTTTAAGGTTGTCGGCTGCGACCAGTGCTTCGTTGCGTTCACGCAGAACGCGCTCCATGCGGCGATGAACTGTGACGTCGCTATATGTTAGCAATGTTGCTCCGTCTGGCAATGGTGAAGACGTATATTCAATAATTTTACCATCAGGCCTCGTCAGTTCGGCCGTTTGTCTATCACGGCGATCACTAATTGAGGTCACAGCACTATGAACATCATCCCACGATGCATCATCGAGTAACGTGCGACATTTATAAATCACATCATCTATGTGAGGAACATTTTTCAAAAACTCTTTGTCTAGGCCCCAGATTTTTGCAAAAGCTGGATTAAAGAGGCGCAAACGACCATCGGTTGAAAACACTGCAACGCCTTCAGCAAGATTATCCAAAGTTTCTCTTTGGACGCCGATTAATTCATTATAGCGGCTTTCCATTGCAAAGCGCTCTGTCACATCATCATATAAATGTGTGACGCCGCCGTCAGAACGTTGTTCGCTCATGACTTGAATGGTACGACCATCTGGTAAGTGCCACCATTCTTCATGATTTTCCTGAGATTGATACACTTTCAATTGACTCTCGCGCCAAGCATTATAATCAGCTTCTTCCGGCAGACGGCGCATAGAACTTAGCTTGTCTAGAATTTCACCTTCTTCTGGCCCGGTATCCAACCAGTTTTGGTCTAAGCCCCACAGTTCAACATAAGCTTCATTGCAAAAGGTTAGTCTTTGGTTGCCGTTAAAGATTGCGGTCGCAGTTGCCACTCTATTCAGGGTTTTTGTGTGAGCTTCAATGAGATTTTCTAACTGACCTTCAGCACTTTCAACAGCTCCCATATCAATGGCAAGGCCGGCACTTCCCTCGACGAGTGGGATGGCAACAGCATCAAATGTCCGCTGCTTTCCTGCAACAATCGTATGAAAACGTTCTGAAAAACTTTGGTTGTTTTCTATTGTTTCTGCAACAGCTTTTCTTTGGCGTTGCTCGAGCAATTCTATTTGCCGTGATTTAATATCATCCAGGTTCACGGCACCGACATGATCCATGTATGATTTATTGACCCATGTTAGCTTGCCTATTTCATCTCGAAACCAAACGGGCATAGGAAGAGCATTTAGCAATGAATGTTGCGCTTCAACGAGCTGAGTTAGGCTGCGGCGATGCTCGTAGATGTTTGCGATTTCGCTCGCGCTACCTGCAATATTTCTTAATCTTAAAATAGGTGTACCACCAGCTGAGCGGCCGTCAGCTTCAAGATGATGGCCTGTTAAGGTTCTGCTGGTTAAAGTAAAGGCACTGCCATCACGAAAAAGCCCCTCAAGCTTATTGCGCAATTCTATGGCTGAGGGTAACTCAAGCCATTGATCAAAATAAAGAGTTTCTGAAAAATGGAAAGGAATACCTGTATCTGTATCCAATGTGTGAATGATCAGGTTTGGCTCGCCTTTTTCGTCCCATAACATTAAAAGTTGCGGCTCAGCCTTTAACATAGCTTGTGCTAAATTCAATTCCTGGCGGATCAGACCAACGTCTTTTTTTGCTCTTTCACGCTCTGTTTGAGCTGATTTTTGTGTTTGAATGGCATAAAAAGAGATTACAGCTGAAAAAACCAGGGCCCCTAAACTCAAGATCACAGCTAAGAAATCCCAAGAATTGAATAAAGGCGATCCTTCTAGACCAGAAATTTGCGCAGCCCAAATAGCAAGACCAACAAAAGCAGCACTTACAACAATTAATGGCAATATATGCCCAAATTGCGGGAGTGCGCTCCCAAGATTTTGCATTTTATTTTTTAGATTATCTTTTGCTTGCATAAGACCCTGCATCAGCTTTTATTTGCGAATCAATTTTTAATTTACACGCTTAACAAGGCCACACTCAAATAAAGAGCTCTCTTTTCATTGGCTTACACACAGTAAGTTCTCTCTCACGGGCTATTTCTCTGCCAGGGCGGCAGAAATCTGTTTTCTCTCACGGCTATTCTATGAGCTGAAGCTCATAGGCCTCCGAGGGGCGGCGCTTGCACCGGACGCCTCTGGCGTCATGTCCCTCAACCAGAAAAAGGTTGAGCTCCTTCTTCATATAGAGAGGTTGTCATTTGCTCTCACGGGCTATTTCTCTGCCAAAGCGGCAGAAATCTGTTTTCTCTCACGGCTATTCTATGAGCTGAAGCTCATAGGCCTCCGAGGGGCGGCGCTTGCGCCGGACGCCTCTGGCGTCATGTCCCTCAACCAGAAAAAGGTTGAGCTCCTTCTTCATATAGAGAGGTTGTTATTTGCTCTCACGGGCTATTTCTCTGCCAAAGCGGCGAGACTTTCGAAAGGCTGTATTTTTGTGGGTGAGGATATTGTTTTGCAGGAAACTGCTGTCGCAGGCTTCTTCTTAAAGCCCGCGACAGCTATATGTAGTCTTAGTAGCGGTAGTGTTCTGGCTTATAAGGGCCTTTAACTTCCACACCAATATATTCAGCTTGCTCTTGTGACAATTCAGTTAATTTCACACCTAGTTTTTCAAGGTGTAAGATCGCAACTTTTTCGTCTAAGTTTTTAGGCAAGACATAGACTTCGTTTTTGTACTTGTCATTGTTGTCCCACAGCTCGATTTGAGCCAACACTTGGTTGGTAAAGGAGGCACTCATTACAAAACTTGGGTGACCTGTTGCACATGCCAAGTTTACCAAACGACCTTCAGCTAAGAGGATAAGGCGTTTTCCATCAGGAAATTCAATTTCGTCAACTTGTGGCTTCACATTGTGCCACTGTAGGTTTTTCAATGCTGCGACCTGAATTTCACTATCAAAGTGACCAATGTTAGAAACAATTGCACGGTCTTTCATTTGGCGCATATGCTCGATGGTGATAACGTCTTTATTACCGGTTGTTGTTACAAAGATATCACCTTCAGCTGCAACATCTTCCAATGTATTAACTTCATAGCCCTGCATAGCAGCTTGCAGCGCACAAATTGGGTCAATTTCAGTCACGATAACACGTGCACCCTGACTACGAAGACTTTCAGCAGAGCCTTTACCCACATCACCAAAACCACAAACCACAGCTACTTTACCAGACATCATAACATCTGTTGCACGTTTAATACCATCAACCAGGCTTTCGCGGCAGCCGTAAAGGTTATCAAACTTAGATTTGGTCACACTGTCATTTACGTTGATAGCTGGGAATGGTAAACGGCCTTGCTCAACCATTTGATAAAGACGGTGAACGCCTGTTGTGGTTTCTTCTGATACACCTTTGATGGCATCTCTTTGTTTTGCGAACCAACCTGGGCTTTGCTCCAGGCGCTTTTTAATGGTTGCGAAAAGAACTTCTTCTTCTTCATTGCCAGGCTTATCTAGTACTGAAATATCTTTTTCGGCTTCTGCACCTAGAATGATATAGATTGTTGCGTCTCCACCATCATCAAGGATCATGTTAGATGTACCACCATCTGACCAATCAAAGATTTTGTCGATGAAGTTCCAGTATTCTTCAAGAGTTTCGCCTTTATGTGCGAAAACTGGGATGCCTTCTTTTGCAATGGCAGCAGCTGCATGATCTTGCGTTGAGAAAATGTTGCATGATGCCCAACGAATGTCAGCTCCCAGCGCTTTTAATGTTTGAATAAGAACAGCTGTTTGAATGGTCATGTGCAAAGACCCTGAAATACGTGCGCCTTTTAATGGCTGAGCTTCGTTATACTCTTCACGTACGGCCATTAGACCTGGCATTTCAGTTTCTGCGATTGCAATTTCTTTATATCCGAAATCAGCCAAGCTGATATCTGCGACTTCATAATCTGTAAATTCGGTCATCACTCGTCCTTTAGTTAAGCTGTTTTTGCCATTTTTGTGCTTCAGTTGCCCACTAGCAACCGCATTTTGTGCTTCAGTTGCCCACTAGCAACCGCATTTTGTGCTTCAGTTGCCCACTAGCAACCGTATTTTGTGCTTCAGTTGCCTTTTCTTTGCTTCAGATGCTCACTCGGCACCTGCAAGAAGCAACTGCATTTCTGTGCACCAGTTGCCCACAAAGCAACCGCATAGCTAACCCAAAACCTAATTCGCTTTTGGGTAGAACGCTCTGGCTTTTATGCTAAAGCCTTATAATGCGGTCTTAGGAAAAGAGCAAGAGGGATATAAAGAAAGTTTTATATGTTATTTATACGGAGTATTTCACAAGATGCTCCTTAGAGCTTTATTCACCCTCATGAAATTTGGCTTCAATCAGGCTAATTAGAGCTTTTAAAGCTTCATCGCCTTCAGGGCCTTTGGCTTCAATTACAATTGACGACCCTTGAGAAGCTGCAAGCATCATTAACCCCATAATGGAACTTCCGCCCACTGTTTGTCCATCTTTGGTCACATCAATTTCAGCATTATATTGGCCAGCACACTTAACAAAGGCTGCAGATGCTCTGGCATGTAGCCCTTTTTTATTGCAAATAGTTACTTCTGCAATCATTGACTGATCTGTCATTTTTTCTTCCCTCTCCCATCTTAAAACTTTTTTGAAAAGGCACTCCCCAGTGTTCCTCTTTAAAAATGGCTTATTTGCCGCGATATCAGATGGTTTAATTCTTCATTTCTTGCGAATTTATAGAGCAAACTCATTGCGTTGTGCCTCTCATGATTTCCAGCACTCACAAGCTATTGTAATATAAGTTTATTCTTTTCTTTTGTGATTTAATGTTTCTTCGACAACTTCATGATTTTTATTATTATTTATCGCTTAAAACATGACTTGCTATTGAAATGTATTTTCTACCTGCTTCTTGGGCTTTTAAGATTACATCTTCAATGTTATTTTCATTTCGAAGGCTTGCCAATTTAATTAGCAAAGGTAAATTTACCCCCGCTATCACTTCAATTTTAGCATGATCCATAATTGAAATTGCTAAATTTGATGGTGTGCCACCAAACATGTCGGTTAACAACACAACCCCGTCATTATTATCTACGCGGCCAATAGCATCAATGATGTCTTTACGGCGCATCTCCATATCATCGTCAGGGCCAATAGATACAGTTTCTAAATTATCTTGAGGACCAACAACGTGCTCCAGCGCGGCTCTAAATTCTTCCGCCAGTCTCCCATGGGTGACAATAACAAGACCAATCATTATTTTTCCCAAATAACCTTTTTCAAATGACTACCATTTTCTTTTATTTATTGAGATGCCAACATCTTCAAAAGATTACATTGTCTATGATTGGGGCCGCTGGCAAGTTATTTTGTTTCATTCTTATCAATTTTTTATGAGATTTGATAAAATGCCGCTTTTAATTACTGAGGATCAAATTTAATTTATTCAGGACTGAGGCTTCAAAAGGGTCAAGGAAAAAGAGTGGGACAACATGCCCTTCGATTATTTCAATTTCATTGCCTTCGTCAGGTAAGCGTTCGATTTCATAGTGTTTTTTGAGTTTTATAACAAAATCTATTGGGCTTTTCTCTAAATAATCAAACGTTTTAATTCCCAAATGCCTGACCTCCAAAAGTCCTTTTAGAGCTTTGGGGGCCTGACCATATAATGTTTTTTGATGTTTGGCCGTTTCACCAATTATTTCAACCTGATCATCTGCAACAAGGTGAGCAGAGTTTTTTTCTGAAACAAAGGGTGATGGTGGCATGATCAGACGAAGAGCCAGATCTGATTTTCCTGCTGCAGATGGCCCCAGCAAAAGAACACCTTTGCCGTTAATATTGATGAGAGTTCCATGTTGAATGGTTTTATGAATTGTCATCTTGTTTCAATTTATGGATAGCTGGTAACTCGATTACAAACCGTGCGCCTAAAGGTGGGCGGCTGCCGATTTGTTCTCTTGTTTCTGTTTGCGGTTGGCCTGGTAGGCTATATCTATTTTCAGCTTTGATCGTTCCTTTATGAGCGGAAATAATTTGCTGAGAGATGCTTAGTCCCAAGCCAGAGTTCTTGCCAAATTCTTCACCTTCTGGCCGATCAGTATAAAAACGTTTGAAGATCTTGTCTAAATGTTCGGGTGGAATACCAGGTCCTTCATCATCAACGAAAAGAATAATTTTTCCGTCTTTTCGTCTTGCCGTTACCCAAACATCCCCATCATCTGGAGAAAAAGACAAAGCATTTTCCAGCAAGTTAATGAGAACCTGACCCAGTCGGCTATCATGGCCTCGGAGTAAATAGGCCCGCTCATCAGTGGCTTGGAAAACTTGCAACTTTACATCGGTTTTATTGCTTCGATGAATGTCGTTAAATACATTTAATGTTCCTTCCAGAACATCTTTGATATTTAAAATGTCTGTATCTTCTCTGGCTAGTTCGGCATCAAGACGCGAGGCATCAGAGATATCACTAATTAAGCGATCTAATCTTTTCACATCATTTTGGATAATATCAACCAGGCGTGTGCGTTGTTCATCCGTTTTAACTAATTCCAATGTTTCTGCAGCGCTGCGCAGTGAAGTTAATGGATTTTTTAATTCATGAGCCACATCTGCGGCAAAACTCTCAATAGCATCTAATCTTCTATAGAGTGCTGCGGTCATTTCACGAAATGAGCCAGAAAGCTGGCCGATTTCGTCATTTCTATCTGTGTAATCAGGGATTTCTTCTCTTGCTTTGATACTCTCGCCAACTCGTTTAGCAGCAGCTGACAATCTGCGCATTGGCAATGCGATATATCTTGTTAGAAAGAGAGAGGTGAGTAAGCTCACACCAAATGCCAGAAATGCAAGACGTAATATGGCGCGTCTTTCATTGCGAATGGTTTGTTCTACCCCTCCGCCTTTAGTTGAGAGCAATAGGACACCTAGAACACGGCGTAACCTTCTGATTGGCACAGCAACGGAGACAATATGTTTTCCCTCTGTTGTGACGCGAACCATTGGTGTTGCAGCGCCCGCGCTTGCAGCGCCAACTTCATCGTAAACTTTTCCATCACCAATTGGATCTTCTTTATAGATAGGCAAGTCACTATAAAACAGCACGCGCTTGAAAGCTTGTTCTATGCGGGAATAGAAACTTTTATCTTCGTTCCCATTCTGGTTATTCTGAGATTTTGGTTGTAGACCACCAGAATAAAGCCTTTGGCTATCAATAATCAATGTTTGATCAGAATCGTAAATTCTCGCTCGTGTACCAGTTGGTTGAACCAACCTTCTTAATATTGGCGCAACTCTCTCAGGATCAATTGGGAACTCAAGTGATGTAAAAGCATCTCCTGCGATAAAGGGCGCGTCGGCACCTGTTTCCAACAAACTATCTGGATCTACGATGATTTGGTCTGTATCTGCTGTGGCAGAAGCGGCTATCGCTCCAGCGATAATTTCACCTTGGGTTTGAAGGCTTTCAACTTTTGCACCGATCAAGCCGGCGCGCAATTGATTGAGGTATAAGATGCCCAGCATCAAAAACACGAGCGCAATCATATTTGAAATAAAGATTGTGCGACCAAGCGTTGAAAAATTCAAGCTTGAGCGAAACGCTGAGCGGAGGCGTACAAGGATTTTTTTTAATGTCATAAGGTAAGATTGACTGCTTGTTGGAGACAGAGACTTTATTGAATTTACAACTGTTTCTGGCTGCCACTTTTTACTCTGTGACATTTAATCTGTTCCTTAATTAAGGCTTTTTAAAAACTCCAACAGCATCTTTGTACACTAAAACTGTGTCTTTAAAACATTGTTATGATTAAAGACACAGCTAAAGATTAAAGGCCAGTTTTTTTCACGCTTTTAAGTTTTAAGCGTTTTTTTCTTTGAAGCGATAGCCAACACCATAGAGTGTTTCGATCACATCAAAATTATCATCAACGACTTTGAATTTTTTGCGAAGACGTTTGATATGGCTGTCAATTGTTCTGTCATCGACATAGACTTGATCATCGTAAGCTGCATCCATTAATGCGTCACGGCTTTTTACAACTCCTGGGCGCTGCGCCAAAGATTGAAGGATCAAAAATTCTGTTACTGTTAGTGTGACCGGTTTATTGTCCCAATTGCAGGTATGGCGCTCTTCATCCATCACCAAAAGACCGCGCTCAAGTATATTGCTTGCATCTTGTTTGACTGGCTCAATGGCTCTGGCAGCTGAACGGCGCATAATGGCTTTCACACGCTCTAGAAGTAGTCTTTGTGAAAATGGCTTTTTGATATAATCATCTGCGCCCATTTTCAAACCAAAGAGTTCGTCTATTTCTTCATCTTTCGATGTGAGGAAAATAACTGGCAATTCAGATTCTTGGCGCAGCCGGCGCAGCAATTCCATGCCATCCATCCTAGGCATTTTAATATCCAGAATAGCAAGATCAGGTGGCTCGCTTGTTATGCCTTCCAGGCCTGAGGCCCCATCATTATAAGTGCGAACAAGATACCCTTCCGTTTCAAGAACTATACGGAGAGATGTAAGGATATTTCGATCATCATCTACAAGTGCTACTGTTGGCATATTTATTAGGGCCTTATTGTTATTGCTCAAATTTTATCTTTAAAACACATTCCGCGATAAGGTCTTTTTATGAAGATATTAAGGCAGCGCTTTAAAGTCGCCCTGAATGTTAATGCTTTTCAACTGAAAGGCAATGATATTGACGCGAATTCCTTGTGTATGAATTGTGAGTTAGGCGATAATCTGGCAAGTTTGATACTTTTTTCTATTTTCTTTGCCTAAAATTTAATCTTCTCTTTGCTTTGTCCCATATTTTTTTCAACACCTAATTATGTTTAACTTCACCTTCTTTTTGGTACTTTTCTCGCTCTTTTATATGGGTTAAAGAAAGGCTTGCTCCACTTTTAAAATGGGAATATGTCGATTTTTTCGCCAAGAATGCCTTAATTTTGTTAAAATGACGCTACTTTACACAATTCGTGGGTTGAACATTTTGTTCCTGTAGAATAGTAAATTGGCTGAGGCATTTGTCATATATTTGAAATATAGCTTGCCCTTTTGGAAACAGAGTGAAAAATTGGTACATGGCCTTAGATTAGTGCCACCCAATTTTAAAGTAACAAATATCCATTTTAGGAGTTGATTTGTCGTGACGTTAAAGGCAATTGATGGTGGTGCAAACAAGCATGTAACCTTCCCTATTCGGGAACCAGGTACTATTCACCTTAATAACAGCCGCGCAGAGCTATATGATGTAGCTATCGAGCGCGGCGAAGGTAAGCGGGCAGCGAACGGTGCCTTTGCTGTAACCACTGGACAACATACGGGCCGCTCGGCGAAAGACAAATATGTCGTTCGTGATGCATCTACTGAAGATACAATCTGGTGGGACAATAGCGCTGCTATGACCCCTGAACAATTTGCAACCTTGAAAGAAGACTTTCTAGCGCATGCCAATAATCGCGAATTGTTTGTACAAGATTTATTCGCTGGCGCTGATCCTGTCCATAGGTTAAATAGCCGCATCTATTGTGAATTTGCCTGGCACGCTCTGTTTATCCAACATCTGATGATTGAACCAAGCGCTCAAGATAGAGAAAATTTTGACATTGGTTTCACTATTGTAGACCTCCCTAGCTTTAAAGCAGATCCTGCCCGTCACGGCACTCGCTCTGAGACTGCTATTGCTCTAGACCTTGCAAACAAGCTTGTCCTTATCGGTGGCACTGAATATGCCGGTGAGATGAAAAAATCTGTTTTCTCATATCTGAACTATATCCTTCCTGAAAAAAATATTATGCCGATGCACTGCTCTGTGAATGAAGATGCTTCAGGCAGCTCTGCTGTCTTCTTCGGCCTTTCTGGTACGGGTAAGACAACTCTTTCAGCTGATCCAAAGCGACCGCTTGTTGGTGATGACGAACATGGTTGGGCCCCTAACGGTGTCTTTAACTTTGAGGGTGGCTGCTATGCGAAAGCCATTCGCCTTTCTGAAGACGCAGAGCCTGAAATTTACGGTGCTATTAACCGCGAGCATGCGGTGATGGAAAATGTTGTTCTTAATGATGCTGGCGAGCCTGACTTTGATAATGGCTCTTTAACCGAGAATACTCGCGGTGCCTATCCTCTTGATTTTATTAAGGGCGCTAGCGAAACTGGCATGAGTGGCCAGCCTTTAAATATCGTTATGCTAACTGCTGACGCTTTTGGTGTTTTGCCTCCAATTGCGAAACTCACACCAGCTCAAGCGATGTATCACTTCCTTTCAGGCTATACAGCCAAAGTTGCTGGTACTGAAAAAGGTGTCACAGAACCAACCGCTACATTCTCTACATGTTTTGGCGCTCCATTTATGCCTCGCCATCCAAGCGTTTATGGCAACTTGCTTCGCGACCTAATTGCGGAACATAAGGTTGATTGCTGGCTTGTTAACACCGGTTGGACCGGCGGCAAGTATGGCGTTGGTAACCGGATGCCTATTAAAGCGACACGCCGCCTTCTTGATGCTGCCCTTGGTGGTAGTTTGAAATCTGCGCCTATGCGGGTTGATCCAATTTTTGGATTTGAAGTGCCTGAGCAAGTTGAAGGTCTTGATGATCAATCAATTTTAACACCACGTGAGACTTGGGCTGACAAAGCTGAATATGATCAAGGTGCGGCTAAACTTGTCGAGATTTTCGTTGAGAATTTCAAAAAATTTGAGAGCCATGTGGCTGCCGATGTGAGAGCTGCTGCTCCTCAAATTCAGGATGCTGCTGAATAAACTTTTCAGTTTCAAAGAATTAATTAAAAGGCTGCTTTTAAGCGGCCTTTTTTTTTACGTAATTTTTGCTTAAAATTTTTAGAGTCAATTTAACATTTTTGTTCTTTTTTTGGTTTAGATCAATTTCGTAGTCTATTTCTTAGTATCTCTGATTTTTCACTTTTTTATTAACCAGCTTTGGAGGCCATTGATGGTTCATTTATCTAAACTTCGCTCCTCTGTTATTCTGAAATGTCTCTTATGTCTTCTATCCTTTGCTCCACTGGCCTTTACTCCTCAGGCCTTTGCAGAAACTCCCCAAGCACAGCTTAAAGGTCTGCCTACTTGTAAGGGTGTTGATATTATTGAAGAAATGAGGATTATTGAACCAGAGCGGTATAAAAAATTAAAGCGTGTTTCAGATATAGAGAAGAACTCAAATGCAGTTCTTTGGCGCATTGAGGGGGCAACAGGTGCGCCCTCTTATTTATTTGGAACCATGCATACAACAGACCCTGAAGTCACTGCATTTAGCGATCAGGCAAAGGCCGCCTTTAAAGAGGCAAAGACAGTTGCTGTGGAAATTGCTAATTTGAAACCAACTACTATTCAGGCTTACATACAAAAAAATTCCAATAAGTTTTTTTCACTTAAAGGCCCTAAACTCAATGAATATTTGAGCCAGGATGATTACAGTTATGTCATAAATTTAGCCGTGAAGCAGGGAATGCCTAAAAACATGATCCCTCTGCTGAAACCTTGGTTTGCCTATATCAGCTATTTTCAAATTCCTGGTTGTGAAGCTTTTCGCATGAGCAATGGACTTGTTTCTCTTGATCAACATATAATCAAAAGAGCAAAATTGGCTGGTAAACGTTTGGTTGGTCTAGAAAGTTTAGATGATCAATTTTCTGCGTTCGATGCACTTGCCCCTAAGCACCAAGTTACACTTCTTCAAGATGGAATTTTTCAACATAAGCGGATTAATGATTTTTATTTTACTGCTATGCAACTTTATAAATCTCGCCAGATAGGCATGATGATTCCTCTCTCGATCGCTTTTGGCAAGGATGAGGAAAAGACAACTGCGGCTATGGCTGAATTTCTTGAAATCATGGTAGTTAAACGCAACAAGCAGATGTTTGAACATTCTCTCCCTCTGGTAAATAAAGGAGGCGCTTTTATTGCTGTTGGCGCTCTTCATATGACGGGGCAACATGGCTTGGTTGAGGCATTTCGCAGTGCTGGTTATGACGTGACAAAAATAAACTAGGGTCTTGATATCCCTCTCGAACCTTAGAGAGTTCTTGGCCTATTAATTTTACGTGTTCTCTCAAATAATTTTATTAAGGAATCCCAAATGAGATCTTTTATTCTACCTTTTCTATTAATGAGTGTTTTAATTCTCAATTGTTCATTCACCATGTCTTCAGTCGCTTTGGCTAAAGATGCTCAAAATAAAAGTGCCGATACGGAAACGTTAGCAGCTGCTAAAAAACTCGTTGATCATTTGATTGGCAGTACTTTTATTGAGCAAATGGCCAAACAATCTTGGGGGGCAATTGCATCTGAAGTTAAATCTAAAAACCCCAATATTGATGCGGCCCAATTAGAAGACTTTAGATTGGCTTTTCTAGAACTGCAAAAACAGAATATGGATGATATTCTTTCTGATACGCCGCAAATTTATGCACGCTACTACACAAAGCAAGAACTCACTCAACTTTATGAGTTTCAAACCTCACCATTAGGCAAGAAAACATTAGAAGTTACTCCTAAAATAATGGGAGAAATGATGCCTGTTATTCTTAAGAAAGTGCAAACCATTGCACCTCGTATTCAGCAATTAATGAGACAGCGGATCAAAGAAAAAGGTTATAAAATTTAATAATCATAACTACTTATAAATTAAAAAAGGCGCGATTTCGAAAAGAAATTGCGCCTTTTTTAATACGTTATTTTCAAAACAATCGAAGTTTTATTCTTACATATGAATAGTGCGTTTGTCTGTTGCGAGCGCTGCTTCTTTGATCGCTTCAGTAAGTGTTGGGTGAGCGTGACATGTTCTAGCTAAGTCTTCTGCTGACCCACCAAATTCCATCAACACAGTTGCTTCACCAATCATTTCGCCTGCCATTGGACCAACGATGTGAACACCTAAAACACGGTCCGTTTTCTTGTCAGCTAAAACTTTAACAAAACCATCTGTTTGATTATTGGCTTTTGCACGTCCATTGGCCATGAATGGGAATTTACCGCTTACATAATCGCGGCCTTCTTCCTTCAGTTCCTCTTCTGTTTTACCAACAGTTGCCACTTCAGGGTATGTGTAGACAACACCAGGGATCAGATTGTAATTCACGTGCCCCGCTTGGCCGGCTAGGTTTTCAGCTAATGCTACGCCTTCTTCTTCAGCTTTGTGAGCTAGCATCGCCCCTTCAATAACGTCACCGATTGCAAAAATGCCAGGAACATTTGTTTGGAACTTCTCATCTACAGAGATACGTCCACGATTATCTTTAGCAACGCCTAAATCTTCTAGCCCTAAACCTTCAGTAAATGGCACGCGGCCAATGGCCACGAGAACTGAGTTAGTCTCGATCACTTCAGCGTCACCGCCATCTCTTGGCTCGATTGTGACTTTCGTTTTGCCTTTGGCTGACTTTGCTTTTTCAACGCCCGTTACTTTCGAGCCGAGCTTGAATTCGATGCCTTGCTTTTTCAATATTTTCTGGAACTGTGTTGCAACTTCAGTATCCATACCAGGCAAGATGCGATCAAGAAATTCGACAACCGTTACTTTGGCACCTAAGCGGCGCCAAACTGAGCCAAGCTCCAAACCGATAACGCCTGCACCTACAACAACCATGTGATCAGGAACTTTACCAAGTTCTAGGGCACCAGTCGATGAGACAACTGTTTTCTCATCAATCTCAATGCCTGGAATTTGCGCAACATCAGAGCCAGTCGCAATACAGATGTTTTTTGATTTCAGGGTTGTTGTTTTACCATCATCAGCTGTCACGGTGACTTCACCGGCTTTTGAGATCTTGCCCATTCCGTGAAAGGCTGTGATTTTATTCTTTTTAAACAAGAACTCAATGCCGCTAACATTCCCATCGATGGTATCTGTTTTATGCTTCATCATGCCTGGCAAATCTAATTCAGGCTTCACTTTAATACCCAATTTAGCCATACCGTGATTGGCTTCGTCGAATAATTCCGACGCATGCAACAATGCTTTGGATGGAATGCAGCCGACGTTCAGGCAGGTTCCGCCGTGGGTTTTTCTTTTCTCAACAACAGCAACTTTCATGCCCAATTGCGCAGCGCGAATGGCGCAGACATAGCCCCCTGGACCAGAGCCAATAATTGTTAAATCAAATTCTTGATCGGACATGGTTTTCCCACCCTCAATTTATCTTATCGGTTTTTGGCTCAAAAAAACTGCTCTCATGTTTGAAAAATTTAAGAAGCAATCTTTGTAATATGAGCCTTTTGTTTAATTTAAAGCTTTTGCTGTTTCAAGATAATTCCTTGAAAAGTTAAAGCGTTAAACCCTATGTTAAAATATCATCTTCATCACATCCGGCTGCATAAAGCGCCAGGATTAGTGAAATTAAAATCATAATGGTTGAAGCAATTAGGCCGTATGTACCATACGCTTCAATGCCATTTGCCATTAAGAGGTCATAGCCAACAAAACCTATGACCATTGTGATTGGTACCAACCAAAGAAATGGCACGGCCCATTCAGAGCGAAACAACATCAACAAGCCACCAATGATAGCACCACCTATTGACGCCATCCAAAGGCCTGTGCGCCATATAGGAAAGCTATCTACCATTTCTTTAAATGCAGCGGGTAGTTGAGCAATGTATTCAGCGTTTCCCGTCGTGATCATATAATAATCAATAAGACCGAAAGCACCCCAGATGATTGCCAGAAGACTGACAATCCAAAAAAGGAAGGTTGGCTTACCATCTTCCTTGATTGAATCGTTTTTGTTCACAGTTGTGTTTTCACTCATAATCTTTTCCTCACTCTCTGTTCTGGATTGCGAGATACCCTTTAAATTAGAGATCAAGCACCAGACGCTGTGGATCCTCAAGTGCTTCTTTTACACGCACAAGGAAGGTCACAGCTCCTTTTCCATCTACAATACGGTGATCGTAAGACAGAGCCAAATACATCATTGGGCGAATTTTGATTTCTCCATCCACAACGATTGGGCGTTTTTCGATGCGGTGCATGCCTAAGATGCCCGATTGCGGAGCATTTAGAATTGGTGTTGACATTAGCGAGCCATATACACCGCCATTTGAAATGGTGAATGTGCCGCCCTGCATTTCATCAATACCAAGCTTGCCATCACGTGCGCGAATGCCAAAGTCACCGATTGTTTTTTCAATGCCAGCTAAGCTTAATTCATCAGCGTCGCGAACAACAGGGACAACCAAACCTTTTGGTGTGCCAACAGCTACAGCTACGTGATAATAATTTTTATAGATGATGTCGTTGCCATCAATTTCAGCGTTAACTTCAGGAACATCTCTTAGAGCCTGGATACAAGCCTTAACAAACAGCCCCATAAATCCTAGTTTTACGCCATGTTTCTTCTCGAATAGATCTTTATAATCTTTTCTAAGTTCCATTACCGCTGTCATATCGACATCGTTAAAGGTTGTAAGCATGGCTGCTGTTGATTGAGCATCTTTCAGACGACGTGCAATTGTTTGACGAAGTTTCGTCATACGAACGCGTTCTTCGCGCGGCGCATCATCGGCACTTGAAGGTGCACGTGCTGCGACAGCTGGAGCTGCATTCTTTTGAGCGCCGCCTTGATCAATAGCACTTAAGATATCTTCTTTCAGCACTTGGCCACGTCTGCCAGAGCCATTTACACTTGCTAGATCAATATTATTTTCTTTGGCAAGTTTTCCAGCTGATGGGCTTGGCGGCATATCATCATTGGCAGCTGCTGCTTTTTCTTCTTTTTTCGGACTTTCAGCTTTGGCTGCTGGGGCTGCAACGGCCGCTGCTTCACCTTCTGCGATGGCGCCAAGAAGAGCACCAACTTCAACGGTGTCTCCTTCTTCAACTTCAATCGCTCCCATTACGCCTGCCACTGGTGATGGCACTTCAACGGTTACTTTATCAGTTTCTAATTCAACGAGAGGCTCATCAACATTGACGGCCTCGCCAGGCTTTTTAAACCATTGTCCAATGGTTGCTTCAGTGACACTTTCACCAAGAGTTGGAACTCTTATTTCTGTTGACATTGTATTGCCCTCATATTTGCAATTTCATCAAAATTATACAGTTAATGCTTCATCTAAGAAGGCATTGAGTTGCGCCATGTGCCTGCTCATCATGCCAGTTGCAGTGGATGCACTTGCCGCACGCCCAACATAAGATGGACGTTTGGTTTTAGCTCCTGTGTGATCCAAGACCCACTCAATATTACTTTCAACAAAGCTCCAAGCGCCCATGTTTTTAGGCTCTTCCTGACACCAGATGACATCTGCATCTTTAAAGCGCGATAGCTCTTGGGCCAAAGCGCGCGCCGGGAATGGATAAAGCTGTTCAACACGCATTAGATAAACGTCTTTTATGCCGCGTTTTTCGCGCTCTTCAAACAAATCATAATAAACCTTGCCTGTGCACAAGACCACGCGCTTGATTTTCTCATCAGCAACCAGCTTATCTTTTTTATCTGATGCCAACTCAGCGTCATCCCACAAAACACGGTGGAATGTTGAGTCTGGACCGAATTCATCTAAACGAGATATCACACGTTTGTGCCGCAATAATGATTTTGGCGTCATCAGAATAAGTGGTTTTCTGAATTTACGATGTAATTGACGGCGCAGAATATGGAAATAGTTCGCTGGTGTTGTACAGTTCGCTACTTGCCAATTGTCCTCAGCAGACAATTGCAAATACCGCTCGAGACGCGCTGAAGAGTGCTCTGGCCCTTGCCCCTCATAACCGTGAGGCAGCATCACAACCAAGCCCGACATACGAAGCCATTTGCGCTCGCCTGAACATAAGAACTGATCAAAAATAACCTGTGCCCCATTGGCAAAGTCACCAAATTGAGCTTCCCACATGGTAAGAGCTTGTGGTTCTGCCAGGCTATAGCCATATTCAAAGCCAAGAACCGCTTCTTCAGAAAGACTGGAGTTGATCACCTCAAAATGACCTTGGGTCTCTGAGATGTTATTTAGGGGTGTATATTTATCTTCATTTTCCTGATCAAGCAAAACTGAATGGCGATGAGAAAAAGTGCCGCGTTCACAATCTTGGCCTGAAAGGCGAACTCTGAAGCCTTCATTGACCAGCGAACCATAGGCCATATGCTCTGCCATGCCCCAATCAATGCCAGCTTCGTCGTCGATCATTTTTCTGCGTTTTTTAATCAAACGCCCGATGGTTTTATGGATTTTAAAACCTTCCGGGATCTCGGTGATTTTATTACCAATATTTCTTAGTTCATCCAATTCAACGCCTGTTTCACCACGCCGCGCATCATCTTCAGCAAAACCAATCGCTGACCAACGACCATCAAGCCAATCTGCTTTGTTTGGCTTATAATCTTCACCAGCAGAAAACTCAACATCGAGCATTGCGCGTACTTCACCGCGCATGGCTTCAACTTCGTCTTTGGTCATCACACCTTCTTTGACGAGTTGTTCTGAATAGAGCTCAATGACAGATGGATGAGATCTGATTTTCTTGTACATCAATGGCTGTGTGAATGACGGCTCGTCGCCTTCATTGTGGCCAAAGCGACGATAGCAGAACATATCAATCACAACTGGTAATTGGAATTTCTGACGATATTCAACAGCCACTTTGGCAGCAAAAACCACGGCTTCAGGATCATCTCCATTTACGTGGAAAATTGGTGCGTTCACTGTTCTTGCTACATCTGATGGATATGGAGATGAACGCGAGAAATGCGGACTTGTTGTAAAGCCAATTTGGTTATTTACGATAAAGTGGATTGAACCAGCTGTTCTATGTCCCACCAAACCAGAGAGACCAAAACATTCAGCAACAACACCCTGGCCGGCAAATGCGGCATCACCGTGAAGGAGCAATGGTAGTACGGTTGTTCTATCAACCCTGCCTTTTTCATTTTTCACACCATGTAAATCTTGCTTCGCGCGCGCTTTGCCAAGCACAACAGGATTAACAATTTCAAGGTGAGATGGGTTTGCTGTTAGTGACAAATGAACTGAGTTGCCGTCAAATTCACGGTCACTTGAAGCACCTAAGTGATATTTAACATCTCCAGAACCTTCAACATCATCAGGATTAGAAGACCCGCCTCTAAACTCGTTAAACACAGCGCGGAACGGCTTGCTCATCACATTACATAAAACGTTTAGGCGACCACGATGTGGCATGCCTAGGATGATGTCTTTTACACCAAGGTTACCACCACGTTTGATGATTTGTTCAAGTGCAGGCACCAAGGCTTCACCACCATCCAAGCCAAATCGTTTTGTTCCTGTATATTTTACATCGAGGAATTTCTCAAAGCCTTCAGACTCCATCAGTTTATAAAGAATGGCTTTTTTGCCTTCAGGCGTGAAGCTGATGGCTTTATCTTTGCCTTCAATGCGTTCCTGGATCCAGGCCTTTTGCTCTGGATCAGAAATGTGCATGAATTCCACACCAACATTATGGCAATAGGTTCTTTTCAAGATCGCCATGATCTCGTTCATTGTTGCGGTCTCTAACCCCAACACGTGATCTAGAAAGATTGGGCGATCCATATCAGCTGCTGTAAAGCCATAGCTTTCAGGCTGTAGTTCTGTGTGTGCTGTTTTTTCAGCCAGACCAAGCGGATCAAGGTTCGCTCCTAAATGGCCACGAACACGATAAGCACGAATGAGCATAAGAGCGCGAACACTGTCTTTAATGGCCCCTTGAGCTTCACTTTCTGAAATTTCAGCGCCTGTTGATTTTGCACGCTGACTTATTTTTTTATCAAGATCTTTTTCAACGGCACCCCAATTACCATCCATTGCCGAAATCAGTTCGCCATTGGCAGCAATTGGCCAATTGTCTTGTTTCCAGCTTGGGCCTTCAGAATTTTTATTGGCGTTGGCCATTGCTTCAATATCGGCTGGTTGCAAGCCCTCGAAAAAGCCTGCCCACTCATCTGATACTGATGCGGGGTTGGTTGACCATTTGGCATATAGTTCTTCTATATAGCCAGCATTTGCCCCATATAAAAATGAGGTTTTTAAGAAAGCATCATTTTCTTCATTTCGCGCCATAACCCAATATTCCTTGAAAAAAGCCGCATATATATTCTTTGTATTTCATACGAAAACACAATCACTTCAAAATCACTTTTTGGTTTATGGGTATCTAGCAACTTTAAAGCTACTTTATTTGCGCCTTTTTATGGGTGCCATTTCATAAGTATAAAGGTTCATAAATAAATATGCCCATAAGCCTCTATGATTTTTAAATGCAGGCCAATTTTTCAAAATTGGCCTATAAAACTGGCCTGCATCATTTTTTTTATCACTATCAATTCAGATAATGAGTGTAATTATCCCTTTAGGACATCAACCAAAGTTGTGCCTAGTGAAGCTGGGCTATCAGCAACTGCGATACCGGCCGATTTCATAGCTTCGATTTTGTCGCCTGCGCCACCTTTACCGCCAGATACAATCGCACCAGCGTGACCCATTGTGCGGCCTGGAGGTGCTGTGACACCAGCGATGAAGCCTACAACTGGCTTCTTAACAGAGTTTTGCTTGAGGAATTCAGCTGCATCTTCTTCAGCTGAGCCACCAATTTCACCAATCATGATGATGCTTTCAGTTTCTTCGTCCGCCAAGAACATTTCTAGAATGTCGATGAACTCAGTTCCCTTCACTGGGTCACCGCCAATACCAACACATGTTGTTTGGCCAAGACCTGCAGCTGATGTTTGACCAACAGCTTCATATGTCAATGTCCCTGAGCGAGAAAGAATGCCCACTTTACCGCGCTTATGAATGTGACCTGGCATAATACCGATTTTACATTCATCTGGTGTGATTACACCTGGGCAGTTAGGGCCGATAAGGCGTGTTTTAGAGCCTTCAAGTGCCCGTTTCACTTTTACCATATCCATCACTGGAATGCCTTCAGTGATACAGATAGCAAGTGGAATTTCAGCATCAATCGCTTCTAGGATAGCGTCACCAGCAAATGGTGGCGGTACATAGATAGCTGTCGCATTGGCGCCAGTTTTATCCATTGCTTCATGAACTGAATTGAAAATTGGCAAATCAAGATGTTCGCCGCCACCTTTACCAGGTGTTACACCGCCAACCATTTGCGTGCCATATGCAATCGCTTGTTCTGAGTGAAATGTGCCTTGGCTACCTGTGAAACCTTGGCAGATAACTTTTGTATCTTTATTTACGAGAATTGACATTTACGCTGCCTCCTTCACTGCTGCCACAATTTTTTGTGCAGCGTCAGCCAAATTGTCTGCCGGAATAATGGCAAGGCTTGAGCCCGCTAGAATTTCCTTACCTTTTTCAACGTTTGTGCCCTCAAGGCGAACAACCAATGGAACTTTCAAGTCCATTTCAGTTGCTGCTGCAATCACACCTTCTGCGATCACATCACAACGCATGATGCCACCAAAGATATTTACTAGAATACCTTTTACATTCTCGTCAGACAGAATGATTTTAAAAGCTTCAGTTACTTTTTCTTTTGTGGCGCCGCCGCCTACGTCAAGAAAGTTCGCTGGCTCTTCGCCATAAAGCTTGATGATGTCCATAGTGGCCATTGCCAAACCAGCACCGTTCACCATGCAACCAATGCTGCCATCTAGCTTGATGTATGAAAGGTCATATTTTGACGCTTCAACTTCAGCTGCATCTTCTTCTTCAAGATCGCGAAGTTCCATAATTTCAGGGTGGCGATACAGTGAATTACCATCAAAGCCAATTTTAGCGTCAAGACATTTAAGTGTGTTTTCTTTTGTAACCACTAGTGGGTTGATCTCAAGAAGTGCCATGTCTTTTTCAGTGAAAGCTTTGTAAAGAGCTGCGCCAATTTTAGCGACTTGCTTAGCAAGGTCACCATGCAAGTTTAAAGCACCAGCTAGTTTACGACCATGCAGAGGCATAAAGCCTGTTGCTGGGTCAACTGAAAATGTGATGATTTTTTCAGGTGTTTCTTCTGCCACAGCTTCAATGTCCATGCCACCTTCGGTTGAGGCTACGAATGCAACGCGAGATGTGTCACGATCAACTAGAATTGAAAGATAAAGCTCATCTGCGATGTCTGTACCGTCTTCGATATAGAGGCGGTTAACTTGCTTGCCTTCAGGGCCTGTTTGGTGAGTTACCAAAACCTTACCAAGCATTTCAGCTGCATTTGCTTCAACTTCATCAACAGAGTGGGCCAGGCGCACGCCGCCAGCTGCATCCGCGTCCAAACCTTTAAATTTACCTTTACCACGGCCACCAGCGTGGATTTGAGACTTCACAACCCATAATGGGCCACCCAGTTCTTGAGCTGCTGCTCTAGCTTCAGCTGGTGTAAAAGCAATGCCGCCTTTTGATACAGGAACACCAAATTCCTTTAACACAGCCTTGCCTTGATATTCATGAATATTCATATGTTTTGCCTTTTTAGCTTTTTCCAATTCCCAGGATCAGAATAAGATAAGGCGGCTTACGCCGCCTTTAAATTAACCTTCAAGATGTGGAGCGATGCGACTGCATGCTTCCACGAGCCCTTTTACAGCATCTACGGATGCGCCGAAAGCTGCTTTTTCATCTCCGTCGAGACTAATCTCGACAACACGTTCAACACCTTTGTCAGAGATAACAACAGGGACACCAACATAAAGACCATCAACGCCATACTCACCATTTAGGTAAGCTGCACATGGTAGTACCCGCTTTTTATTTTTAAGATAGCTTTCAGCCATCGCGATTGCAGATGAAGCTGGTGCATAATAAGCTGAGCCATTGCCAAGCAATCCGACGATTTCAGCACCACCAGCACGTGTGCGCTGAATGATTTCTTCAAGGCGCTTGCCTGTGATCCAGCCCATTTTGACCAAATCGGTTAGTGGAATACCTGCAACAGTTGAATATCTTGGTAGCGGCACCATTGTATCGCCATGACCGCCAAGAACGAATGCAGTAACATCCTCAACTGATACGTCAAATTCTTCTGCTAGGAAAAGACGGAACCGCGCGCTATCAAGCACACCAGCCATGCCGACAACTTTTTCAGCTGGAAGGCCGCTTGCTTTTTGCAAAGCCCACACCATTGCATCCAATGGGTTGGTGATGCAGATCACGAAAGCGTCTGGTGCATATTTTTTAATGCCAGCGCCAACTTGTTCCATAACTTTTAAATTGATTTCGAGTAGATCATCACGGCTCATTCCTGGTTTTCTTGGAATGCCTGCGGTTACGATTACAACATCAGCACCTTCAATATCTGCATATTCTGTGGTGCCTTTTAAAGAACTATCAAATCCATCAACTGGGGAAGATTGAGCTATATCGAGTGACTTGCCTTTTGGCATGCCTTCTACAATGTCGAACATTACGACATCGCCTAATTCTTTTAAACCAATTAGGTGAGCCAGTGTCCCCCCGATCATACCTGAACCAATGAGGGCAACTTTATTACGCGCCATATTATTTCGCTCCTTTTATAATGTCATTCATTATAATGCCATTTATCTGGAGCTCATTATTCTCTTGCATTTCTTTATGCAAGAGTTTTCTCCAAACAAACTTCAACTCGGTATGCGTGTGTGGTTAGCTTGAAACTGGGCGCGGCGCAAGGTCGCAGGCTGGAAAAAAACCTCAGTTCGTGATTTTTTTTACAAGAAAGTCCAATTTCACTCCGATTCCACGTACAATATTACCTCTTTTTGTGAAATCATCACTAGTTTACTTACGCGAAATCACTCACTCTCAACAACTATTACGCGTTTTTTTAATTTTTTTAGTGAAAAATTATTTTAAGATTTTGTGCTTTCAACATCTTTTTCGTCTTCAACTAAATGGGCACCGCGTTGCATTTCTATTAACCGAGAGGCAGTTCTCTCAAATAAAAAGGCATTATCACCCTCTTCATATAGCAGATTCGGCTCGACTTCTGCTGAGGCAACTAGGCGCACCTGACTGTCATATATCGTATCAATTAATGTGATAAATCTTCGCGCCTGATCTCTTTGAGCTGCCCCTAATTTCGGAATGTCTTCGATAAAAATCGTGTGATATTTTTCGACTAAAGTCAAATAATCATCGCGGCCAATTGGCTTTCCACACAGATCATGAAACGTAAATCTTGCGACGCCGTTCAACGCTTCTGGCACAATTAACGTTCGCCCTTTTACGATAATTTGCGCCTGCTTCCCTTCAACTTTTCCGGTAATGTGCTGCCATAGACGACAGAGGTTTTCATCCGCTAATTGATCATTTGGGCTGAAGAAAAGTTTAGCCCCTTCCAGTTCTCTTAAGCGAAAATCAATTGGAGAGACCACTTCATGGGTCATCATTTTACCGTTTAACATCTCAATAAAGGGGAGAAACAGCTGCCTGTTCAGCCCGTCTTTATACAAATCCTCAATTAGGCAGTTCGACGTGGCGACTAATACAACGCCCTCCTTAAACAAGGCATCAAAGAGACGACCTAAGATCATCGCATCTGCAATATCTGTTACATAAAACTCATCAAAACAGAGTAATTTGGCATCTTTTGCTATTTTTTCAGCGACTAAGGGCACGGGATCGCCTTCGTGAGACTGTCTGAATTTATTGATTTGATCATGGACCAAAGCCATGAACTCATTGAAATGAAACCTTTTTTTGGGCTTAAAAGAAACGCTTTCAAAAAACAAATCCATCAACATGGTCTTACCACGCCCAACACCACCAAAAAGGTACAATCCCTTTGGTGCAGTCTCAGTCGCATCTTTCCGGCCGAAAATGCTCGATAAGATCCCATTTTCCGGAGGTTCATAAGAAGAGAGACGTTTTTCTAAACTGGTTAAATTCTGCACAGCCAAAGCCTGAGCGTCATCTGGAGTTATTGCTCCAGATGCAATCTGACTTTGATAATAGTGAAGAAAGTCGCTTACCACTCTTGATGCCTCAATTTTGCTGAAATCAGCCTTACCACATGCCTTAATTAACAAGGGCTAACCAATTGCCTCTTCAGCGTCAAGGGATACCCACTAAAGTAGCTCTATTTTACCCTTATATGAGGTGTTATTTGCTTCGTAAATATTAGCTTTAAGCTATGCAATAAACGCAGACCTGGTATGCCAGCATTTCGCACAGATTTTGTTGGTATAATCATTGCGAGACCATAATTATAAGTCATGCTCAATTCAAATTTAAGATGAAACTCTATGGTTCATTTTTACTCATGATTTGTAGCTAATTGTTTAATAATTGGAGGTTCCTATGGGATCTGTCTCATTTAATGGGGGACATTTTCGCAAGCTTTGGAACGTGGAACTTGAAGAATTTCGCGACCATTTATTGCGCCTTAGCTCAGAAAGTCGGCATCTTAGGTTTGGTGCTGAAGTTTCTGATACATTTATTGAAGACTACGCCTCGCATGCTCTTGATAGCAATTGCCGTGTTTGGGGCTTTTTTGGCCCCCGCGGTAATTTACGAGGCACCGGCGAGTTAAAGAGCTTTCCGAATAAGCCTGACTGTGCTGAAGCGGCTTTTACTGTTGAAGACCGTTACCGCGGACACGGCATTGGCTCAGAATTGCTGAGCCGTATTATCCGTTCAGCTCGGAACCGTGATATTCATCATCTTTATCTGAATTGCCTTAGTGAAAACCTCGTGATGCAGAGTGTTGCTCGCAAATTTCAAGCTGATCTAACATTTGATCAAGGCGATGTGGTTTGCGATCTAAAGCCTAGCCATGCCACGGCACTTACGCGTCTTGGTGAAGTTATTGAAGATAGCAGTGGCCTAGTTTATGGGGTCCTTGATCTTCAGCACCGGTGGGTCGATTCTCATCTGCAATAATTTCTCTCACGGCTATACTTTTTAGTGGCGCTTCAGGTTGCCCACCAGCAACCGCGCAGGCGCTTGGGCCTCCGAGGAGCGGCGCTTTTTTGCGATCAGCTTATCCGTACTCGCTGTGTTCCTTTCGGGCTGATCTTGTGCGCCGGACTTCGCTGACGCTTCGCCATGTCCCTCAGCCCGAAGTGGACTGAGCTCCTTCTTCGTTCAGTTGCCCACATGCAACCGTCGCTGCGACGGTGCCAGTTTAAACGTCAGACCTCCGAGAGGCGGTGCTTACACTGGATCGTTAAACTCTTTTGATGTGGTTAGAAACTCATCTACTTTGTTGCGGATCATTGTAAACACGTCTTCAAAGTCATCGTAGACTTTTGGATCATCCAATGGGGTTGCTGCTGGATCTGGAAACGGCCAATGATAGACAACTGGAGCGCCTGGCCAAACTGGGCAGGTTTCGTTTGCTGCATTATCACACACTGTTATAACCAAGTGCATTTGGGCTGCACCTTCAGCTTCAAACTCATCCCAGCTTTTTGACCGTGCATCTGTTACAGAAATTCCATGCTTTTCAAGTGTTTCCAATGCAACAGGATTCACCACACCTGTTGGTTTTGAACCAGCGCTATAAGCTTTCCATTTATCACCAGCGATATGATTGATATAGGCTTCGCTTAAAATAGAGCGCGCGCTATTGCCGGTACACAGGATTAAAACATTTCTTTGTTTTGGAGTTTCCATAGCTTGGCCCTTTAAAAAATGAGATAGTGAACGTTTATCAAACTTTGATTTGGGGAAATCAGTCTTGGCTATATGTCATTTTCACGACAGTGATATGACAAGTTTTCTCTCACGGCTATACTTTTAATGGCGCTTCAGGTTGCCCACATAGCATCCGCTTTTCTTTGCTTCAGATGCCCACAAAGCATCCGTTTTCTTTGCTTCAGATGCCCACAAAGCATCCGCATGCCCCACGCTATTTCATTTTTAGGTGGTTGCGGAGGCCGAGGATGAACATGCCTATCAGTGAGAGATGCAAGACCAGTTGCAAGAGAGCGAGGAAGGTTACGTTGCTTTTTTCTGCAGCTTTTTGCCCTGCTTTACCAAGACTGCCGGTAATGATTTCATCGTCATTTTCTAAATTAGAGAATAATCTAGATTGATCTTTGGAAACCGCTTTTGGTTTTCGGAAATATTTATGTTCTATCTGTACATAATTATCCAAACAGCTGTGCGCCCGTCCGACCTTGTCACTGTAGCCCTCGCTTAAGAAAAACAGAGCATTGTTTAATGAGATTGTTTTCGCGGCTTCAAAAGTTGTTAAAGTTTGTTCGTTTTGGCATTTACCCGCCATGAAGGCAGGCGAACTTGCTAGATAGATATAGCTAAAGCCATAAAGAACCGCGACCCAGCATATCACTGGTCTTGAAAGTGAGCGGCCAAAGTTTGAGCTAATTTCATAAGCGGCGCCAAAACAATATCGCAAAAACCCTGTAGGGAATTCTTTGATCTTATCTTTCATATGACGGCGCGCTCTTATTTCGCCGGCAAAAAAGGCCCGCTCTCTTTGTTGATCTCCCGCTTCATTTGCTAGAGTTCGTAGTGAGCGAAAGTTCAATTCATCATCACGATTTCGGCGATAGTTTACTGCTTGCTTAATAGAATGTTTGACACGGTTCACTGCCCATTCCGTCCAGACCAAATCGTTAAAAAAGAATTTACGGCGACGGCGAGATTCTTTTTTTGTTGATCTCACGACATTTCGAATGCTTGGGCTGAAACAGCTTTTTTTCGGCGCTGGAAGAACTTCTACATTTGTTATGCGTGGAGTTTGCTCGAAGCTTGCATCTTTGAAGCTTGGCACCTGGTTGATGAACTTTGCGTCCGTTAGGGCAAATGTTTTAGCGGCGCTTATGGCTTCAAAATTTGAA
This sequence comes from Hyphomicrobiales bacterium 4NK60-0047b, assembly GCA_040367435.1. NCBI lineage: Bacteria > Pseudomonadati > Pseudomonadota > Alphaproteobacteria > Hyphomicrobiales > Hyphomicrobiales bacterium 4NK60-0047b. The sequence goes on from BAABWY010000005.1 coordinate 135,200, forward strand.
GATTTTAAAAACTTGCTGTTCTCAAAGGTTGCAAAGCTTGCAAACTCAGTTTGGTGGAAGCCTGCATAAGCTCTAAAGAGTGCGCCTTGAAACCAGGCTGCTTCTTCAAATTTTGCGTTGCTAAACCAGGCTGTTGCATGGAAATCTGCCTTATTAAAGAGAGCTATGCCTTTTAATTTTGCATGATCAAAGCGAACGTCACCTGGGAAAATGAAATCTCTAAAATCGATATTTATTCCATGGACGGGAACTTTTTTCTCGTTTGCGTATTTTTCATCCAAACGGTGCTTGGCTTTGGCTTTATTTGTACAGCTATCACCGCTGATAAATTCAATATGTGAGAAATCAACACGGGCTCGATCTAACCAAGCTTGAGTGACTTCATTCAAGCCTCTGGTATGATAGCAATTCTTTTCGAAATCAAATTCTGTGGTGATGTCCCATTTGCCCAATTTTATGAGCTTTTGCTTACGGCGGAGCAACCGAATAGCCCATATATTCCAGGCTGACTTGCCTTTTAGGTATAGATATATTGACTTTTGCTGGTTCATTCTCTGCTCGGCCAGAGCATGTCACTTATTATTAAATTAAAGAACATGCTCAATCTTTTAGTTGAAGCGTGTCATTTTTTGCTTCAGATGCCCACAAAGCATCCGTTTTCTTTGCTTCAGATGCCCACAAAGCATCCGCAAAACCTAAAACCGGTATCCACTTTTAGGTGACACGCTCTAGTTCATTCGATTTTTTCGAATCACTTCATAATAGCAGATCACAGAGTCGTGAAAGTTAATTTGCATTAACATTCTTAAGAAAAAATATTAATTTTTAGGAGGAGAGGGGCGCGAAAATAAAAAAGCACACACGCAGATCAAAACAACGATCTGGATGAGTATGATATATAGAGGAACATCTAGTAGATAGCTAATTAATAAAGCCGCTCCCATTGATATGGCTGCCATGAATTTGGCCTTGTACGATATGGCACCGTGGCGCTGCCAATTTTTAATTGGCGGGCTTAATTTGGGGTGTGTCATTAGCCAATTGTGCAATTTTTCAGAACTTTGAGAAAAACAAAATGCAGCCAATAATAAAAATGGGGTTGTGGGTAAAAGGGGTAAGGGAATGCCGATAAGCCCCAAGAGAAGAGCAATGCCCCCTGCTATTGCCCAAAGAGTACGCCGAAAATGACGTTTGTTTTTCAACTTCACTCCTCTTTTCAACATGGGGGTTGTTCTTTCAATCTTAATTGCGTTCAGTTCTTTAATTCTGCCTATTACCCAGGTTGTGAGACCTTACCAGGGCAACTCATAACCTTCTGCATGCCAAAATGACCCAGTTTGCTCAATTGTTAGTGTGTCCATACGCTCAATGAGCCCCTTTGCAGAAACATCTGGTGGTGTTGGGCCTGCAAAATTCACCATCTCAGTTGCGACATATCCTGGATGAAGAAGAAATAGCGCGATGCCGCGTGGCTCTAAGTCAATAGACAAATTTTTCCCAGCCATATTCACGGCTGCTTTAGAGATACGGTAGCCATAATTTCCACCGCCGCCATTATCTGTCATGGACCCAACGCGAGAACTGATGATGCCAACCTTACTTCCTCTGGCCATGAGTTGAGAAAGAAGATGGGTAACACGTAATGGCCCTAATGTGTTGACCTCAAACTGACGGCGCATTTGATCATAGTTCATGTCCAACATATCTTCAGATGTGAGAATGCCTGAATTATTAATAAGAACATCAACAGTAATATCGCCTAAGTCTCGTTTGAACTTTAGAACTTTGTCATCATCGGTTACATCAACATCGGTGCGAACGTCAACATCAAGAGCGTCTAAGCTTTCTGAGCTTTTACGGACGGCCGCTATGACAGTGTCACCGCGTTCTTTATAAATTTTAGCCAATTCCAGACCAATGCCACGATTGGCACCTGTGATAACAATGTTTGCCATGGGAGGCCTTCTTTCTTGGTATTCTTATTATTCTTTATTTTATTCTTAAGTTGCATTCTTACTTTGCATAATTAATGGCAATAGCACAGTTAGGTCAGAAATTCACCTGCCACTCACTTGTGACAGGTGAATTAATTGTGATGTTTTAAGTCCTTTAAACTCTTAAAAAGTCGGGACGATTTTACTCAACTTCCAATCCATATCAACAAAGCTCATACCCGCGATGACATCTGCTTTTCTGGCTGTTGGAGATTTTGCTAAGCCCACTTCGAAATTAAACGGACCATTAAATGTGATACTTTTGATGTTGTTCAGGCCATATTGAGTTTTAGTTGATGAGCCTGATTTTTTAGCGCTATTTTTATTTATCGTTTCCGATAAATCTTTTCCGTAAGTGCCTAGCGCATTTCCAACCAGCTCTTTACCACCAGGAATTTTACCGGCGATTTCATTGGCCTTGTCTAAAAGGCCGCCAATTAGACCGCCACTGGAATTATCTCCATCGTTATTGCCTGCATTATTTTTTCCTAATTTTTGCACCAAACCACCAATGCCTAAATCAGCTGTATTGATGTTGCCCCCTTGATTGGCCAACATGATAATGCCCTTTGGAGTGACATAAGCATCCAAGATTTTCTCAACTAATTGAGGGGCGAATTCTCCAGCTAATTGGCCCATTAATGCACCCTCTATTCCTTGGCTTTTTGTTTGATTGCCAATTTCTTTTTTCACACGCTTGGTCACAGGCTCGCGAAGTGACGCGCGCACACTTTGCCAGGCAATTTTGTTTTGTAACTTAGATTCATCCTTTACCTTCACGCCATCGGCGATTTGATAAAGTGAGTAAGCTGGCCAGGCCATATAAAACCCGGCGGCCAAAATAATGGCGAATAAAATTATCTTTTTCATTTTAAATCCCTCAACAAGTTTGTTTGACTTTTAATCAGAAGCCAAAAAGACACAAGTCATGTAATCATAAGCCACCCACTTTAATTGGTGATAGCGATTGTTTTATGACTTCACTATTTTGTCAATTTTATTCATCATGATTACAATCTATTTTTAGCAATGATAAGCTTTTTATTTCTTATTTAATTCTCAGCAACTTACTCATCTAAGGGAGCACACCTCAATGGTCGTTTTACAGAAATTTGGTCCTCATTTTGGTGTTCCGGACCCTAGTCCGTTTGTTATGAAGCTTGAGACTTATTTGCGCTTAGCGAATATTGATTACACCCCAGTGAATGCTGATTTACGTAAAGCGCCCAAAGGGAAACTGCCCTGCATTGAAATGGACGGCAAGATCATTCCTGACAGTTATTTTGCTATAGAGGCATTGAAAGAAAAATTTGGTGATACGCTGGCTAGCGGTTTAACGGACCTTCAATTGGCGCAGCATCATATGCTTAGAGTGGGACTTGAGAACCATACTTATTTTATGTTGTTTCCTTATCGCTGGCTGCATCCTCAAAATGCACCCACAATGCAAAAAGCGTTTTTTGGTAAAATGGGCTTCCCAGGCAAATTGATTTTTAAAATCGTTCAGCGAGATATGCGCCGCACGGTTCATGGACAAGGCATGTTGCGTCATAGTTGGGAAGAGATCGACAGTATGATTGCTGTTGATATTAAAGCTCTTGAAACTTTGTTAGATGAGAAACCATTTTTTGGTGGTGATGAGCCGAAAGAAATTGATGCCACGACCTTTAGTTATGTAGCGAACATGCTGGTGCCAGAAATTGACACGCCTTTTCGCAAGCTTGCTCTCGCCTCTCGTCCCTTGGTTGACTACAACAACCGCATGACAGAAAAAGTCTTTCCGGATTATAAAGGTACAATGATCATCTAAAAACGAAAGCTGAATAATAGAGCTGCTAATTTAATGCAACTACTCTAAGAAGGCTCACTATTCAGTTTGGACATAATATCTAAGCGGATTTCGGCAGCCCCGCCGCTCCATTCAGCGGCTCGTGAGGCCACCAGGTTGGCTTCTGATTTTAGCATCAATCCATCGTCCAAAATACGAAGATGATTGGCCTCAAGAGTTTCACCCGTTGATGTGATATCTACAATCAGATCTGCTGTGCCGCCCATAGGTGTGCCTTCTGTTGCACCTAAGCTTTCAACAATTCTGTAGCCAGCAACAGCTTTTTTAGTGAAAAACTGACGGGTTAAATTCATATATTTGGTTGCCACTTTTAAGCGCCGTTTGTGACGCCTGCGGAATTCCATAGCCATTTCTTCCAGATCAGCCATGGTGTGAACATCTAACCAGCAATCAGGGACTGCGACGACAACATCGGCGAACCCAAAGCCAAGCCTTTTTAGAAACTCAACTTTTTGATCAACGCCAATAATATTTTCACGCACAAGATCTTCACCAGTGACGCCCATATGGATTTGACCGGTTTTCAATTGATAGGCAATTTCTGAAGCTGATAGATAAACAATATCAACATCATCATAACCTTCGATTTCCCCCTGATAACCACGATCATGACCAATCTTTTGGAGGTTTAACCCTCTGGCTCTGAAGAAATTGGAAGTTTCTTCCATTAAGCGGCCTTTGGAGGGTACGGCGATTGTTAATGTTTCCGTCATAGCACGTCTCCATCAATTAAGGCTGCCAGCCGATCTAAATTTATTGCAGCACCGATAGCTGGAATGTTTTTTGGCAATCCAAGACTATGTAAGAGATGATCATAGCGGCCACCACCAGCGATGTGCCCTTCAGGTCCCATATTATGTTTTTCAATTTGGAAAACGAAACCGGTGTAATATTCAAATTTGCGGCCGAACTCAGCCGTGAACTCTGCATTTCCTAAATCGATGTCAGCGCTTGATAAAAGTTCGATGCGTTTTTGATAACGATCAAGAGCTTTTGTTAGGTCGAGACCAGCTGTTTCAGCTAGATCTTGTAACCGGGCACCTACAGCTTTAGGCGGCGCTGAAATTTCTAAATATTTTTTGATGATGTCTATTTTTTCTGATTCAAGCGGCTCTGAAGTAAGGTCGGCAGCTTTTGCGATCAGTTGATTAGTGATTTCTTCTAAAGTGCGAGCGCCAATTAACGGAATGGCTTTGGCGGCTAAATATTCACCAACATGCTGTTCAGCTTCTTTTGGAGATTCATTTATGATTTTTTTCAATAAGCTGCGGAGCTCATTTTCATATTCTAAGTTATGAGGCTCGCTTAATTGCGTTAAGATATTTTGAAAATCTTCATGGCGCCAGAAATTTTCTGCAAGGCGTTTTCTCCAACGATCAGGCATGTCGATGGCATCAAGCAACGCGAAAAATAGTCCCAAATCGCCCATGCGGATAGTAAAATCTGTTGTGCCGACTTCCTTTAGTGCTTCTAATGTGAGCTTTAGAACTTCGACTTCTGCCTTTTCTTTTTCTTCTTTACCAAAAATTTCAATGCCAGCCTGACGAAACTCTCTTGTGTTTCCGTGCGCTGGTGCCGACTGACCGCTCTCTTCTTCAGAAGAGGCTGGTTCTTCATATGGGTAGCGAAATGTAGGTCCAGAATAGTAATAGCGGGCTTTTTCTGCCGTTTGGTCTTCACAGCGCTCAATATACACTCTTGCTGCTGGTACTGTTAAATCTGGGCGCAGACAAAGCTCATCGCCATTGATGTCAGAAAAAACATACGTTCTTCCGCGAATGGCTTCACCAATTTGCTGCAGGTAGACATCTGCCGGTTGCATGATGGCCGGATCAATATGCTCAAACCCGGCTTTTTCAAACGTATTTGAAACCTTGTCTTCAAGGGTTTTCATTGTGTTTAGATCTGGGATCGCGCTTGCTGACATATCGTTCATGGGTTAGCCCGCCTCATTATTTCCAAGAGCTTTTTCTCTGGCTTCAAGCATCTCTTTGACTGTTGCAACCAACTCATCATTGCCAACTGTTTTTTGAGCGACACGTGCTTCGCGCCATTCTTTATTATCTTCGATTTCTTTCGACATCTCTGCACCAGCGTCCATATCTTTAATGGTCACTTTGCCTTCAGACCTTTCGTCTTCCCCCTGGATGACGACCAAGGAAGCGGCGCGTTTATCAGCGTATTTGAGTTGGGCGCGCATACCAGATGTGCCTAAATAAAGTTCTGACTTCACGCCTGCGCCCCGTAAATTTTGAACCATGGCCTGATAATCACCTTTGTTTTCCTGGTCCATGACCAAGACGACAACGGGGCTCATTAATTTTTCATGCTCAAGTTTGCCCAGCGCTTCTAGAGCAGCGTAGGCGCGCGAGACGCCAATGGAAAAGCCCGTGGCTGGCACTTTTGTGCCTTTAAATCTTGCGACCAAACCGTCATAGCGACCACCGCCGCCTAATGAGCCGAAGCGAACCAATTGACCATCTTCATTTTTGTGCTCAAAGGTCAGCTCAGCTTCCATCACTGGACCGGTGTAATAATCAAGGCCGCGCACAATTGTTGGGTCAAAGCGTACACGGTCTGCTTTAAAACCACCTGCACTTAATAGATCATCAATATCTCTTAACTCTTTCAGCCCTTCCTGGCCAATTTCACTACTAGCCACCAAGCTTTCTAAATTACCAAGAACATCTGTACGCTGATCTGAGCTTGCTGCCAGGTACGCTAAAATTTGATCGATTTGTTTTGGCTCTAGCCCAGCGCCTTTAGTAAAGTCACCGCTCTCGTCTTTGCGCCCTTCACCCAGAAGCAACTGCACTCCTTCTTGGCCAAGACGTTCGAGTTTATCAATGGCCCTAAGAACAGTGAGGCGCTGGAGTTCATTTTCCTCAGCGCTTGAATTAATGCCAGCACTTTCAAGGACGCCGTCCAAAATTTTGCGATTGTTCATGGTGATTTGATAATCACCGCGCTTTAAACCTAAATGCTCTAAGCTATCTGCGCCTAACATGGCGAGTTCGGCGTCAGCCGCGACACTATCAGCGCCAACGCTATCAGCATCAAATTGAGTGAATTGACGAAAACGGCCTGGGCCTGGTTTTTCATTGCGCCAAACTGAGCCTGTTTGATAACGGCGAAATGGCTTTGGCAAGCCATCATAATTGGCCGCGACAAATCTGGCGAGCGGCGCTGTTAAATCGTATCTTAGAGAGACCCAATCACCGTCCTCATCTTCTTCAAATGAGAAGACACCAGCGTTTGGCCGGTCTTGGTCTGGTAAGAATTTACCTAAGCAATCCGAATATTCAAATGCAGGTGTCTCTAGTGCCTCGAAACCATAGAGCTCATAGATCTCTTTGAGTTTGGCCAACATGTTATTCATCGCGCTGATTTCATTTGCGCGGATGTCTCGCATGCCTTTAGGCAGGCGGGGCTTTGGTCGAAAGGTTTTTTGCTTCTTAGCCATTTGAATATCTGATGTATTTTTCTTTAAAAAGGTTGCTCGCGGTTCTACCTGATCTGCTGCTTTGGGGCAAGTGTTAAGGGGGTAAAGCGACCTAAATAACGCGAGCTTTTTCTATTAACTCACCTTCAAACTTCTATTAACTCACTCTAACGTGGATTAATCAGCCAAAACTTCAGCTATATGACGAACTTCTAAGTTATGGCCTTCTTTAGTTAATTTGCCGCCGATATTCATTAAACAGCCTAAATCTACCCCTGTTAACAGATCTATATTGGCGTTTTTAATGTGATTTACTTTGGTTTCAACCATCGCATTCGAGATTTCATCAAATTTCACAGAGAACAAACCTCCAAAACCGCAACATTCTTCGTTCGCTGCTAATTCAATGATTTCTGCATCTTTGATTGTGTTTAAAAGCTGAAAAGGTGCTGTAAGTTTCATCTCTCTGCGAGCTGAACAACTTTCATGGTAAGCGATTTTACCTTTAAATTCTGTGTTGACCTGTTTAAGATTTTTTTGATGGTAAAGGAAATCCGTGAGTTCGTAAGTGCGTGCACTTAAGCTTAGGGCCTTTTTATGCCACTTATCCGAAGTATCTGATGGATCTTCAAACAGCGTTTTCACATGATGTTTTAGCATCCCAGCGCAAGATGCTGAAGGGACAACTACGGCTTCGCAATTTTGAAACGCCTCTATCGTTACTTTGGCAATCTCTTTTGCCTCTTGTTTGCACCCAGAATTGTAAGCTGGCTGTCCACAACAGGTCTGTTTAGGGATAGTAACTTTGCAGCCTGATTGCTCTAGTAGTTTCACAGCTGCAAAACCAACCTCTGGCCGTGTCAAATCTACTAAGCAGCTGACGAAAAGTCCGATATTACTAGATGATTTATTCATTATTTCTCGTTAAAACTAGGGACTAGGGTCTAGCCCCTCTTGTAATTTATAAAAAATCATTAATTCGTTGTATCATAAACTTAATTTTTAGAACTATATTAAGTCTCAAACGTCTTGGATGTTTCTTCATAGAACCAATCCGAATACAGGATATGTTAAATGGATAATCAAGAAAGTGCAAAGATGCACTCAACTCCCCAAAATCAACAATTTGAGGCTTTTGAAAGCCGTGCTGAAATATTGGGCGAACTCCATGCGCGACCATTTGAGAAAGTGACAGTTCCGCGCCGCGTTTTCTTAATGGCATTTTTGACCACGAAAGATGATGCGCAAATTGATAGAGAAAACATCAAGCAACTGGCACTCACACACGGCATGGCACCGCCAGCTGAAACCGCCAACTTTCACAGTTTGACCATTGGCAAATGGAATTTCCGCTGGGAACAGCACAATGAATTTACAAGCTATCGCTGGGATATTGAAGATAGTGAAGGGGATGATTTTAGGGGCGATGATGGCGCGCGGCTTTTATCTGAACTTGATTTTAATCCGCCAGGGAAGTTGATTGTTGCCACTCAATTGAAAGTGACAAAAGACATTCATCCTGTCAGTGACTATGAGGAAATCTTTAATCCTAATAGCCTTTGTATGATTAATACTGACCGGGGGAAGAGCCGTGTAATTACTGACTTCCAAGTTGATACGATGGGCTTTACCAGATTTATAATTGAAGATCATGGTATGAGCCAGTTTCGGGCTGGCGCGCTTGTTCAACGGGTTTTAGAAGTTGAGACTTACCGAACGCTAGCGTTACTTGGTTTGCCTGTTGCCAAAAGAGCGCTTCCTGTTGTGAACGCAACACAAGATGGTTTGGCACTATTAACTGCCGAAATTGCAGCAGCTGAGACAATTGAGGATAATCATCAGCTTCTTCATAAGCTCACTGATTTGGCAGCTAAATTAGAGGCACAAGCTGCGGCAACGTCTTTTCGCTTTGGCGCATCTGTTGCTTATAATGATATTATTATGTCTCGTTTGCAGGCTATGCATGAAGCGCCGGTTGATGGGGCGCGTCGGTTTTCAAGTTTTTTTCGCAGGCGGCTTTCTCCTGCGATTTCAACATGTTCTATGGTGGAGCAAAGGCAAACAGCTCTGTCTCGTAAATTAATGCGAACGGCTGAGCTGTTGCGCACGCGCATTCAATTTGAACTTGAGCAGCAAAACCGGGACTTGCTTGAATCTATGAACAAGCGAGCTCGCTTGCAGCTGCGGTTGCAACAAACAGTTGAGGGACTTTCTGTCGCGGCGGTGAGTTATTATATCGTGGGGCTCATTAAATATATGACCGAGGGGCTTTATAAATCAGGCTTGACATTTGGCATCAGCCCGACATTGCTCACAGCAGTATCTGTTCCCTTTGTTATCTTTGCTATGTGGATGGTGACCCGACAAATTCATAAAAAATTTGCGGAGCATGATTAGGGGAGGAAGGTGTTTTTTCTAATGCTCCTTCTTATTACCTACTAGCAATCGTGTTTTTAGTGGCGCTTTAGTTGCCCACTAGCAACCGCGCTTTTTAGTGGCGCTTTAGTTGCCCACTAGCAACCGCGCTGTTTTCTCTCACGGCTATTCCATGAGCTGAAGCTCATGGGCCTGCGAGGGCGCGGCGCTAGGCGCCGGGCTTCGCTCTCGCTACGCCATGTCCTGATGCCGAAAAGGCATCACTCCTTCTTCGTATTGGGAGGTTTGTTCTTTTGGGGGCAAGTTGCAACTGTATTTTTTAGTAACGCTTCAGATGCCCACTAGCAACCGCGCTTTTTAGTTGCGCTTCAGTTTGCCTACTCGCAGCCGCGGTAAAAAAAGAGGAGCCTAGGGCTCCTCTTTGGAATTCATATGAAAGAAAAAAACTTACTTAGCTTCTTCTTTTGGCGCTTCTTCTTTAGCCGGTGCTAATGATTTGAAGTAAGCAATGATTGCGTTGCGATCTTTTTCTTTACGTAGACCACCAAAGGCCATTTTTGTGCCTTTTAAGAATTTTCTTGGCTTTTCTAGAAAAGCGGCAAGATTTGCCTCATCCCAGACTAGGCCTTCAGCAGCTTTTGCTTTCGTAGCGTCTGAGTATGCATAACCTTCTACGGCACCCACTTTACGACCAACGATACCTACTAGGTGAGGACCAACTTTGTTTTTAGCTTCATCCGGTACATGGCATGCCTTGCACTTTTTAAAGACTTTTGAGCCTTTTTTGATAAGCTTTGCTTCGTCAGCGTGCACTGATGTTGTCATTGTTCCTGAAACTGAAATCGCTAAAATTGCGGCGCCGAGGAGGGCGGTAAATTTGCTCATGTTTTTTCCCTTACTATAAATTATTCCCTATTTTCAATATAAATAGAGTGCAGCTTATAAAGTGCTTATTCTTATCCCATTCATTCTAATGCCTAAAAGAGGATAAAAATAAGGTGCTGAAGTTATAACTTCCCTTATATCAGTTTATTTACACTGGTCATGTTCACAATAAAAGAAGAAAATATGGCATGTTTTTGGATAAAATTTCAAATTGCTATTTGAATGCCCTCATTCGTTTTTCATTAAAATGACTTCATTGTAACAATTGATGATGTCGAAGACTCCCCGTCTTATCGTTTCATTTACCAAAAACATTCTCTCAACAAAACACACAAAACTTCTTTAGATCTTTTCTACTTTTTTCTTATTTTTCAGTATATTAATCTCACAACTACCGCTTTTTCTACACTTCGTAACATTCTAAAATTCGCATGTTTGAATTTGTTTTTATGTGCGACAGATTATTCGTTAGTATTTGCCGGTATTGTTTGCACGCCCTCATATTAACCTTTATTATTTAATCACATGGGGAAAGTCTTTTACATTCATGATGGTCGCACCTGGTGACTTTTTGTCACACGCCAACTGTCACTTTAATTTCTTATGCTTCCTCATACTGATGTGAATAGAAGGTCCTTGATGGGTATATTTAGTAAATTACAGGAAAAGATTAAGTCGGCCATCCCACGGTCTGTGATCAGGGATCTATCTGAAGTTTTAAAGCCAGATCAAATTGTTTTAGATCAGGCTGGTTTACAAGCATTTGAAACAGATGCCTTAACTGCTATTCAGGTCCTTCCCTTTGTGGTGGTTATGCCTGAAAGCACAGCCGATGTGGCAGCAGTTGCTAAAATTTCTCATAAATATGATGTGCCCATGGTTCCGCGTGGTGCTGGTACGTCTCTTGCCGGTGGGGCTATTCCTACATCTAACGCCATTGTTGTTTGCCTTTCTCGTATGAATAAAATACTGGATATTGATTTGGTAAACCGCTCCGCCAAAGTTCAGGCTGGCGTGACGAACCTTGCTATTAGCGCCGCTGTTGACCGAGACGGTTTTTTCTATGCACCGGATCCTTCCAGTCAACTTTCATGTACGATAGCAGGCAACATCGCCATGAATTCTGGTGGTGCGCATTGTTTAAAATATGGTGTGACGACCCATAATATTCTTGGTGTTAAACTGGTAACTGCCGAGGGGGAAATTCTTGAGTTTGGCGGACCTTTTCTTGACCCGGCTGGTTATGATTTTCTCAGCTTAATTGTTGGATCTGAAGGCGGACTTGGTATTGTGACGGAAGCAACCGTCATGCTTCGCGCTAAACCTGAAGGGGCGCGGCCTCTTCTACTTGGGTTTGAAAGCCATGAGCAGGCTGGTGATTGCGTAGCTGCCATCATCGGGAAAGGTTATTTACCTGTAGCGATTGAATTTATGGATAAGCCTGCCATTAAAGCTTGTGAAGAACATGCACGTGCTGGTTATCCACTTGATGTAGAAGCCCTTTTAATTATTGAATTTGAAGGAGCAACAGAAGAAATTGATGCGTCTTTCCAACAAGTTCTACGAATTGCCAGTCAATTTAATCCTGTTCATAAGCGCATAGCAAATACTGATGAAGAGGCGCAAGCTATTTGGCTTGGGCGGAAATCTGCCTTTGGAGCCATTGGACGCATTTCAGAATATTTATGTATGGATGGGGTTATTCCTTTATCAAAACTCTCGCATGTTCTCTCCAAGATAGCTGAGATTTGTAGCTCATATAAATTTCAAGTTTCTAATATTTTTCATGCTGGAGATGGGAATCTGCATCCCCTTATTCTCTATGATGCCAATCGCACTGGAGAATTTCAACGGGTTGAAAAATGTGGTGCGGAAATTTTAGAGCTTTGCGTTATGGCTGGAGGTTGCATCACCGGTGAGCATGGCGTTGGCCTTGAAAAGAGAGACTTGATGACTTTACAGTTTTCTGAGACCGACTTAATCAATCAGATGCGTGTGAAATTATTATTTGATCCTAACTGGGTCCTCAATCCAGATAAAGTTTTCCCCCTTGAGCTTGCCGAGACTTTTCGCCGTGATGAGAGCTCACTGTCTGATGGAGAGAGTACTTAAAATGCAAGACATGCTGACGCCCTTGGTCAATCGGGATCTGAAAGATATGATCCTTGATGCCAAAGACAAGGGAACATCCCTTGAAATTTTGGGTCACGGAACAAAACGTATGATCGGGCGATATTCTGAAAAGAATGTTCCTCTTACCATGCGCCGTTTTAGTGAAGTTACGCTTTATGAGCCAAGTGAATTGGTTATTTCAGCCAGGGCTGGTACTCCAATTGTTGAAATTGAGAGAGAACTTAAGGGCTATGGTCAACATCTACCTTTTGAACATCTCGATTTTTCAAAGCTTTTTGAAACAGAGCCAGGCTATGGCACCATAGGATCTTTGTTTGCCACAAACTTTTCTGGTTCACGCCGTTTGTTAAAGGGAAGTGCCCGAGATCATCTCATTGGTGTTAAGGGTATTAATGGGCGCGGCGAGAGCTTTTCATCTGGTGGCCGCGTTATGAAAAATGTTGCCGGCTATGACCTCGCAAAATTAATGGCTAATAGCTGGGGCACTTTGGCGGTGATGACTGAGGTGACAATTAAACTTCTTCCCACTCCTCCGTCTGAATGCACATTGTTTCTCTATGGTCTTGAAGAAGATATTGCCCTTGAAGCCTTGCGCACTGCCATTGCGACACCTTATGAAGTTTCTGGTGCTGTGCATCTGAACAAAACGCATGCTTTTCCATGCCTTGAGGGTGTGACTTATGTTCAAGATAAAGCGGTTACAGCTATTCGGCTAGAAAACACTCCTAAATCACTTGCTTATCGTAGCGAAAAAATAAGAGAGCTTCTTTCAGCTTTCGGAGAACTTTTCTATATTGATGAACCGGAAAGCAAGCTGTTTTGGCAGAATATGCGCCAACTTGCTTTTCTCGCTAACAGAGATGATGCGATTTGGCGGGTATCAACATCTCCACAGCGAGCATTCCAATCTGCGCGTCAAATTAAGAAGCTCGTTGATAGCCAAGTTTCGTATGATTGGGGCGGTGGTTTATTATGGATTTCGACCCGCGGCGTCGCTGATATGGGAAGTAGTGACATCCGTAGGATTATCGCTCAAGCTGGCGGACATGCCACTTTGATTTATCCAGGCGTAGATGCCACCCAACCAGTTAGTCCGTTTCACCCTCTTGACCCAGCGCATATGCAGCTGACTAAAGGCTTGAAATCTATGTTTGATCCAGCTGGTGTTCTTAACCCAGGCCGCATGTATGACGGGGTTTAATTAATGAAAACTGAATTTACGAAACGCCAGCTTCGCAACTCTGACACGCAGCTTGCCAATGATATATTGCGGCGGTGTGTTCATTGCGGCCTTTGCACAGCAACTTGCTCAAGCTATGTTGTTTTAGGCGATGAACGTGACAGCCCTCGTGGCCGGATTTATATGATTAAAGAGATGTTGGAAACTGGGGCTGCACCTGACCAATCTCTTACAACCCATATGGACCGTTGCCTGACGTGCCTTTCATGCATGACGACTTGCCCCTCTGGTGTTGACTATATGCACCTTTCGGATTTGGCCCGAAAAGAAATTGAAACCAGAGGTCATCGCCCCCTAAAACAAAGATTTATCCGCCGTCTTTTAAGCGAAACTCTGCCCTACCCTAACCGGTTATCTCTTTCCTTAACTCTTGGTTCTTTAGCGCGCCCCTTTCGTTCCCTCATTGCTAAGATGGGATTTAAAGAAATTGTCGCCATGTTAGAACTTTTACCCAAGCGCGCTAAGCGTACGGCAGAATTTAAAGGTGGCGGCATAGCGCGGCCAAGAGGACCTCAATTAAAACGAGTTCTCTTAATGACTGGTTGTGCACAAAAGGTCATACGCCCTGCGATTAACGATGCAAGCATTCGCTTAATGGCACGCCAAGGCATTGAAGTTGTTATTTCCAAAAATGCGGGATGTTGTGGTGCTATGGATCAACATATGGGACGCGAAAAAGAAGCGATTGATCATGCGATGCGTAACTTTAAAGCCTGGCAGGCCCTTGAAGAAGACGACCCCATTGATGGTATTATCATGAATGCCTCTGGTTGTGGCACATCTGTAAAAGATTATGACCACCTACTTTCAAAGCAAAAAGGCATTGCAGAAGAAGTTAAGAAATTTACGGATAAGGTTTTTGATATCAGCGAATTTCTTATTGATTATGATTTGCGAACAACTGAACAGTGGACTGACCTTAAAATTGCTGTTCATATGCCATGTTCTATGATGCATGGGCAACGTCTTACTCATCAACCTTTTGAACTTTTACAAAATGCCGGCTTTACTGTTATGGCTCTGGATGAACCTCATATTTGTTGTGGGTCTGCGGGTACATATAATATCTTACAGCCTGATATCGCATCATCTCTTGGCACTCGAAAAGCTGAACATATCAAACGAGTTAAACCTGATATTGTTGCTACCGGCAATCTTGGCTGCCTTACTCAGATGGCTCATCATTCTGATACACCAGTTGTTCATTTTGTTGAACTTCTTGACTGGGCTTACGGTGGCCCTTGCCCCGAGGGAGTTGAACACCTTCAGCATAGAGTTGACCGTCTTAAGACATCTGAAACTGGTCACTGAGGCTAAAAATTAATAATTTTTTATAAAAACGGCCTAAATTTAGACCTTTTATGCCTTTTTTTGCCCTGAATCTGACCACGAATGAACTTCTTGTTAGGATTCTTGTGACTATTGTTAATCTCTTACTAAGTTTTTGGGAGATTTTACCTCATGAGTCGGGCTTTTCGCATTGAACGCTACATAGACCCAAGTGATGAACAATCATTTGAAGAAGATAATACTGATAAGCGTCATAAAGAAATAATGGATACCTTGAGTGTTCTGCAAAAATCAATTTCACAAGGTGTTAGCCTTAAAGAGGGTGATACAGCAAATTCTGAAAAAGTGAGCAATTTACTCACTGATGAAGTTGAAGAAAAGCGTGAAGAGTTAAACCAACTCAGACATGAGATGGGCGAAATTTACAAGGCCATTCATGATACAAAAACACAAATCATGACAATTAAAGAAAGCGGTGCTGATGGCCATGAAATGGCTCGTGCTGCTGAAGAATTAAGCTTGATCGTTAAGGGCACAGAAGAAGCGACCAATAACATTCTACATGCCGCTGAAACTGTTGAAACCAATGCGGGTAACCTTGTTGCTAGTTTACAGGATGAGTCTCAGCAAGCCTTAGCTTGTGAAATTCAAGAACAGACTGTTGGTATCTTTGAAGCCTGTAACTTTCAGGATTTAACCGGCCAACGCATCACCAAGGTTGTTAAAACCTTTTGTTTTATTGAAGCTCGAATATTGAAAATGATTGAAATTTGGGGTGGACCAGACAAGTTCCTTGGAATCTCTGCTGAAGAATTGGAAAGCCGTCAGGGTGATAATGCCCTTCTCAATGGCCCTGCTTTAATGGATGAAGAAAGCATTGCCAATCAAGATGACATTGATGCCTTGTTTGATTAAGTCTATTTTTGAATTTATTCACTAAAAAAGGGTGCCTTAAAATTTAAGGCACCCTTTTTTGTTTCACAAGCTCATTTTTCGGTGAAAAAGCGAAAAGCCCTCCAACGGGGCGGCACTAAGCGCAGGACGCCTATGGCGTTATGTCTGTACTCTGAAAAAGAGCACTTCCTTCTTCGGGTGGACATTTTAGTGTTTTTTGTGGCGTTTCTGTTGCCCACGAGTGCCCACGCAGTCAAAATCAATATTGTTTCAGGGTCGAAATGATTTAAGCTTTAGAACTTAATTTAGAAAAATTTCTATTTTTTTACGCTTGCGGCCGATCCAATAAAGCCAACTGCCAACAAGACCTAAAGCAAACCAGGCTGGTAATAAAAATGCCCACTGAAAAACAGGATCCCAAACAAGTGGGTGGAGACTGGTACTAATTAGATTTTCCAGAAATTTGAAACTCGCCTCATTTAGTGCCGTCCAATGGCCTCCAAGTGAAGTAATCGAAATATTACCGTCATTTGCCATGGTTTTTGTACCATCGTAAACCAATGCTATAAAACCAAGGATTAATATCCATAATCCAACAATTCTTAATATGAACATGTTGCTAATCTTCTTAAAAAATATTTGTGAATAAAATCTACTATTTCTGAGTCTCTCTCTCTTGTCTATTTTTGAACACAATTATTTTTGTGTCTTTTTATAGAGCTTTTGCATAATTTAGAGTGTGTTAACTCATTTTTTGCAAAGTCGTTCTTGCGTCTTTGCTCGACATGAGTATAGTCCCAGTTTCGAAATGCTCTTTGCTTGATGAAACTCTAAAATTCTTAATGAGAATTAAGATTTTCATTTTCAAGTCTTTCGAGCTTTATTATCTGTGCTTTTTTCACAGCTTATGTACAGTTTTACTAACTCAAAACTTGTGCCAATTTATATTTGCATAGTGCATTTTTATCACTATAGCATTTATAAGACCGTAAGTCTGGTATTAATTTTTTCATGGTTTATATCAATCTGTGTTTATTTTGAGCTGGATTTAATATGATGAGAGAGGAGTGCCGAGTGGCTGAAGGCGCACCCAAAAATGCTTTCGCATTTTACTTTTTTGGTAAGCGACGCGCTTATCTTAAGCCAATCGGTGTTAGATCCGATTTTAAAATGATAGGAGAGGTGCGCCGAGTGGCTGAAGGCGCACGCAAAAATGCTTTCGCATTTTACTTTTTTGGTAAGCGACGCGCTTATCTTAAGCCAATCGGTGTTAGATCCGATTTTAAAATGATAGGAGAGGTGGCCGAGTGGCTGAAGGCGCACGCTTGGAAAGCGTGTAGGCGGGTAACCGTCTCGAGGGTTCGAATCCCTCTCTCTCCGCCATTTTTTTGCACTTTTCCGCCCACCAATCCAAAACACTCAAGCCAAAGCACTGTGACCCTGAGCACTGTAACTCTGAGCATTGTGGCTCTGAGTTAGAACTCCCCGCCTAAACTCTCCGCTGTTTTACTTAGCCCCTATTGATTGTTAATAATTCAATCCAATCTAAGTTCATTACCATCCGAAAGCAGTTTTATCCCATCTTCAGAAAATGAAAGCGCTGTTTTGGAATAACGACGATTGTCATCAAATAAATGACTATATTTCGCGACGATTGCGTCTGCCTCTGCCCTTGTTTCTGTCTTGATAAACTCTTCATGAAACGCGAAGGACTTTTGCAGCTCAGTATAGTGGCTTGTGAGAGCATGCAATGTTCGTAATTCTCTATCAATTCCCTCATTTTCGTTTAAAGCCTGTTTAAGTTCTTTCGAATATGGGTAATCAGCGGGGAGGATAATTTTTCCTTCACTATTATAAGTAATCTCTTCTGGGGCGTGCGGTATGTTATATTTTTCCAGCAACTTATTAAACCGCTCTTCAGCATGGGCTGTCAGGGCTTTTAAGTTCTCGGCATTTGGTAAAAGAAGCGGAATATCATCTAAGTTTATTCTCTCTTTTTGAGAATTAGGTGAGAAATATTCGTCTAAGTTTATTTCTTGTGCCCCTTTAGAGGTGCTTAAAATAACGGACTGGCTGGGCTGTCCGGCATTCTGTTTCTCTTGCAAAGCTAATAGTGTGTTTTGAACATCATTCGTTACCAACGGAGATACTGGTTTTTCCTTTGACTGGGAAATATTTTCCTCATGAATAGAAAATTTTTCCGCTTTGTTTTTTTGCAAATCAGTCGGTGAAATTGTTTTTTGAGACGTAGGCGATTGATAATGATGGTTATTTAAAGTGTTTGTGTGCAATTGCATGAGCAGAACTCCGTGTTTAAAATTGCGGTTCTATTGAAAGAAGCAATTTGCACGCCAAATATTCATTATTTTAGATGTACAGCAAGACATTGATATACGATCTCTATAATTAGCTCAGTAATCGAGAGAAAGTAATTACTCTCTCTCGAGCTAATTTGTTATACTGCTTTAAGAAAAGCTCTATCTAAAATTCCAGTTTCTGCGTGCTGCTTGATAGAAGTGATAAGGTTTTTATGCACTGTCCAGAGATGAGTAAAGGGGATTTCTAATATCTCTGATGTTGGTGAAAGCCTTGCTATATATCGCCCGATGATCACCACTTTTTCCTCTTCACTTAGCCCCACATCTCTTTCAAGAGAAAAACTTTCAAACATAGGAATAAGTTTAGCAAAAAAATTATCATAGACTTCACGCCTTCCTTTATAAACTCCACTTAAAGGATAGGTGCTGCAGACATGAAATAGAATATCTTCATGAAATAGTTCTGGATCTCTCGTTTCATACCATTTGTTTACAATTTCTGCTGGCGTTATGATGTTTTGTTCCATTAATTTTTCACCCTCGCCACGATTTTAATCTCTGTAACGAATTCTTTTTCCCATAGGCGATCAACGTCAATTGCGGTCCAGGTAGGATAGGGTTCTTTTTGTAAATATTTTGAGCGGACTTTTAGGAAAATTTCTTTTTGACCTTCTAAGTCTGTGTGAAAGCTTGTCATGTCAATTACATCTGCCCAACTCAAACCAGCTTCGTTCAAGACTTTTCCGACATTATTAAACATCGTCACGTAAGCGGCTTTTAAGGCTTCTTTTGATTGATTTGTTGGCTGCGCTGTGTGTCCAGAAAGGTAAACCGTATTGCCAACTTTTAGACCTGGTGACATTTTATATTCTTTGGTCCATTCCATACCTTTTGGAGTTAGGGCTTTAATATCATCTGCCAAAGAGGGAGTTGTGCTTAGTAAAAGAGGTAGTGTTAACGCAAAGGCTAATTTATGTTTCATCGCCATTTCCTATAAATTTGATTTGGTAGATGATCAAATTATCGGAATGACAAACATAATTGAAATTGATAGTATTGATTTCAATGATCAATGAAAATGAACTTAGAAAAATTGACCTCAATCTGCTTTTAATCTTTTCCTCCCTTATGAAGGAAAGGAGTGTCACTGTTGCTGCGCAAAAACTTTATCTTGGCCAGCCTGCCGTTAGCATGGCTCTCAAGAGATTGAGACTTGTCTTCCATGATCCTTTATTCATACGTGAAAAGGGGCAACTAACTCCTAGTAAGCGGGCTGAAGACCTTTATGACATCATTGAACCTGCTCTTGAAAACTTACAATCTGCGCTTCGCCCCATTGCACCTTTTGACCCAGCAACAGTCAAAATTGAATTTAGACTAGGCATGTATGATGATATGGAGATGGCACTAATGCCAGACCTTTTGCCTCATTTATCAAAGCTCGCTCCTGGCATAGAAATATCAGTCCATCGAGCTGATCTTTATCAAGTCGTCGATTTACTTGAGGCCCAAAAAATCGACATTGCAATTTCTCATTACCGTAACCTACCTAAATGGGCTATGCATGATGTCATCAGCCAAGCCTCTTTTACAACAGTCTATGACCCCAAAGTTCTATCTCTGACTTCCCCTATTCGTCTTAAAGATTTTTTAGAAGCTGAACATTTGCTAGTGAGTTTTAATGGAGAGAGAAGCGGTTGGATTGATGATGCTTTAGCTGCCTCAGGTGAACGACGGAAAATTTCATATATAACGCCACATTTTGCGTCCGTTCCTTTCATCCTTAAAGGCACACCTTATATAGCAACACTTCCGACATATGTTGCAAAGCGCTGCGCTAATTTTTTTGACTTGGCCCTTTCAGAGCCCCCAATCGACTATGAACTTGCTGATATCAGCCTCAACTGGCACAGACGTTTTGATAACGACCCTGTTCATAGCTGGGTACGAGATCAAATCCGATTTATCTATGACCAAGTCATTCTGAATGACTGAAAAGAATGAACAATATTACGTCTCTTATTTGATCTTTTCCATTAAAACTCGGGGTTCTACTCTTTCACTCATTGATGAATAATTGCGCATAAAATATAGGCTTTGGTTAAAAAACGGGCAAATATTACGGCTGTTTGAGGTGAAGATGCTGCTTAAAATTCGCTCAGGGTGATTATTTTGCGGGCTTTTTGAAAAATTCTCCAAATTTATCAATTTTTAAGAGTTGGCATAAGGGTTGCGAAAGAGTGACCATAATTTAGCTGCTTGCCTATTTTTCGGGCGGCCCTCTTTCGTTGGAGATAAAATGTCTGAGACCTCTTCCTCACGGCTTAATCTGTTTTCATTTGAGCCCAAGATCAAAACTTTGCACTTAACCTGGATTGCATTTTTTATCAGCTTCTATGTCTGGTTTAACTTTGCGCCTTTACTCTCATCTATTCGTGAGACCTTTGACTTGTCTGATCAGGACATTAAAGCCCTCCTTATTTTAAACGTTGCCCTCACCATCCCAGCACGCATTGCCATTGGTATTGCTGTTGATCGTTTTGGTCCTCGCATCACCTATAGTTCACTGCTCACTCTTTCTGGTTTGTTATGTTTGGCCTTTGCCTTTGCGCAAGATTTTCAGACCCTGGCTATTACACGCTTTTTACTTGGCTTTGTCGGCGCTGGTTTTGTGATTGGCATTCGCATGGTTGGTGAATGGTTCCCCGCTAAACAAGTTGGTATTGCTGAAGGCATTTATGGAGGCTGGGGTAATTTTGGCTCAGCTGCTGCTGCGATGTCTATTCCGACCATTGCTCTATTTTATGGTGGTGATGATGGGTGGCGTTATGCTGTAGCGTCGACTGGTGTCATCGCAATTATTTATGGTGTGATCTACTTCTTTTCAGTAAGTGATACTCCTAAGGGTGCGACATACTTCAAGCCAAAGAAAGCTGGTGCACTTGAAGTGACCAGTAAAGGTGACTTCTTCTTATATATCATCATGCAGGCTCCATTACTTTTAGCTCTGGCTGTACTCACTTGGAAACTTGGCCCGTCGAATTTAAAGATGATTGATGGAACGAGCGAAATGGTTATTTATGGCGTTCTTGTGCTTTTATATACATATCAGGTCTTCCAGGCATACCGCATTAACAAGGATATTTTCACAACTGAAGTTGATGACATACACAAATATGAGTTCCGCCAAGTGGCTGTTCTGAACCTTGCTTACCTGGTTACATTTGGATCTGAGTTGGCGGTTGTGTCTATGTTGCCGTTGTTCTTTAAAGATACATTTGGTCTTAGTCAGGTTCTTGCTGGATTGCTTGCTTCTGGTTATGCCTTTATGAACCTGGCGGCGCGTCCGGGCGGTGGTTATATTTCAGATAAGTATGGACGCCGGAAAACTTTGCTTATTCTACTTGCTGGATTGACAGTTGGTTATTTTGGTATGTCTCAGATTAATTCTGAGTTCTGGCTGCCTCTTGCAGTTCTCATGACTATGTGTTGCTCGTTCTTCGTGCAAGCCGGTGAAGGGGCAGTATTCGCCATGGTTCCGATTATTAAGCGCCGGATGACTGGTCAGATTGCTGGTATGGTTGGGGCTTATGGTAATGTGGGAGCGGTTTGTTTCTTAACTGTGCTTTCATTTGTTGAGCCGCAAATCTTCTTCCTTGTGATTGCAGCTGCTGCTATTTTCACCTTCATTATTACGTTCTTCTTCTTGAAAGAACCTGAAGGTCAGATGGCTGAAGTGATGCCTGATGGCTCTGTGCAGATGATTGACGTCACTTAACATGTAGATAGCCTATTTACGATAAACTGAAAGAAGGCCCGCACTTTGATTGAATGCGGGCCTTTTTCCAAATAAGCTATTTTGTTCCTCACAATAAATTTAGAGTTTTGGAAGAATGGAGACCGATTTAAATGAGACTTCCTGAAATTTCTATCGGCCAATATTCTGACAAAGGCTTGAAGGACCGCAATGATGATTCATACGGTGTTGTCATGCCAGAGCCCCCTTTGCTGATGAACAAGGGAATTGCTATGGCGATTGCCGATGGCATGAGCACCAGTGAAGCTGCGAAGGAAGCCAGTGAAAGCTGTATTAAAAGCTTTTTGATGGATTATTACTCCACACATGACAGCTGGACTGTTCAGACATCAGTTGCACGTGTGCTCAACGCAACGAACCGCTGGCTTTATGGACAAGGTCAAACACAATATTTATCTGACCGAGGCATGGTCAGCACATTTTCTGGCTTGGTTCTCAAATCTGGTATTGCTTATATTTTTCACGCGGGGGACAGTCGCATTTCGCTATTACGGCAAGGCTCTGTTGAGCCTTTGACCAATGAACATCGCACACGGCTCTCTCGCAGTGAGGAAGTGCTTTCTCGTGCTTTTGGGATCGACCCTGAATTAGAGATCGATTATAAATCCCTCCCCCTTAGAGATGATGACATTCTTATTTTCACAACGGATGGCATTCATGATTTTGTCAGCTCGCCAGAGATCATTTCAACCATTAAAAAAGAAGATGATTTAAACAATGCTGCAAAAGCTCTTTCACTTCTCGCTATAGAGAATGGCAGCGAAGATAATGTTACTTGCCAGATTGTGGGGGTGACTAAAGTTGGTGAAGCCGATGCTAATTCTCGGCAGACTATTTTGGCCTCCCTTCCCTTTCCTCCTGATCTTGAACCTGGAGCGAAGTTTGAGGGTTATGAGATCATCAAGCTTTTGCATGCAAGTAACAAAACACAGATTTATTTGGCTGCCATTGAATCTACCGGGCAACGCGTTGTTTTAAAAACGCCTTCAGTTAATTTTGAAGATGACCCTTTATATATTGAACACTTTACACGGGAAGAATGGATTGGCCGTTCGCTCAATTCGGACCATGTTGTGAAAGTGATTGAACCGGCTGGGCAAAGGCGTGCTCTTTATTACACAACAGAACATATTGAGGGCATCACGCTTGCTCAATGGATGAATGATAACCCGCAGCCGAGTGTGCATGAGGTGCGTGAGATTATTGTTCAAATTGCAAAAGGACTGCGTGCGTTTCATCGCAAAGAAATGCTGCACCAAGACCTGAAGCCAGACAACATCATGATTGACAAAAATGGAGTTGTGAAACTGGTTGACTTTGGCTCGACTTGGGTTGCGGGCTTAGAGGAGATTACGCGATCTGACGATTTACAAATGCGCGGCACGGTTGATTATACAGCGCCTGAATATCATTTGGGCGTGAAACCAAGCAACAAAGCTGACATCTATTCACTTGGTGTTTTGGCTTATGAAATGCTGTGCCACAAACTCCCTTTCGAGAAGGGGTTTGCAACGAAGGGAGCCGTCGATAAGTTAAAACATACCCTTGCCCATCACCACCGTGATGATATTCCATATTGGATTTCTGCTGCGCTCCGCAAAGCTGTTCGGCGCAACCCTTCGTTTCGGTATGATACCCTTTCAGAATTTGAACAGGACCTTTACAAACCTAATCCCAAATTTTTAAATGAAAGCCATATCCCATTAATTGAGAAAAACCCAATCGCTTTTTGGAAGACCGTTTCATTAATTTTGTTTGTTATTAATTTGGTTTTGTTGTTCCAGTTCTTTGGCTAAGACCATTAATTTCTAGTGCTTGATATCAGTGCGTTCTGATAGAGCCATGAGTGTACCTGTCATTGACGCGATAAGTTTTTTCTCTTCACCCTGCAACGCAAATGCTTTGGCTTCTGCCACTGTTATGGTTCTTCCTGGTTTGATCACGTTTGCTTCGAACTGAAAGTTATCTCCTTTTGCGGGAGATAAGAGATTTGTTTTAAACTCCACGGTTAAAACGGCAGCTGTTGGGTCCATCAAGGTAAAGGCGGCGTAACCACAAGCACTATCTAAAGCGGTTGTGATGATGCCTGCGTGAATGAAACCATGTTGTTGTGTGTATAATTGATTAAAGGGCATAGAGAGTTCGATTTTGCCCGGCTCAATTTTGCTCATGGTTATATTCAGGCTGGCCATGCATTGTTGGCGGTCAAAACTATTCTGAACGCGCGCTTTAAAATTTTCATCATGAGGGGTGAAGGCTTTTGACATCTTGTTCTTTCTATTCTTTTGGGTTTTCATTTCCAGAATAGAGTTCTTAAATTGTCACCCTTATGGTTGTCTTGTAAAATTTGGACATGCATGTTTTTTATTGCGTCTGTCCAATTTTTAGAAAATTCGCCAGGTGGCCTCCCGACAATTGTTTTAAACTCTTTGCTAAAATGCGATTGATCAACATAATCACTTCCTATGAGCTCATGGATAAAATCAGGTGATTGAAGTTTATCGGATGAGTGAAGGATATTTGAAAGCACATGTTTTAACCGCTTTATCTTCAATAGCTTTTTAGGAGCCAATCCAAAAGTTGCTATTGTTTTTCTTTGTAATGTTCTTTGAGAAATAGATAGATGGTCTGCGAGATCTTGAGTGCGGATATATTGCCCTGCATCTTCATAAAGCAACCCAAGCTCTTTTAAGCTGATTTCATGCGAAGCATATGAATGCACTAGTTTATTTTTTACTTCACGACAGAGGTGGGTAAACAAAACAGGAGATTGATCAAAATGTTCCTCCCCTATTATTATTTGTTTTTGAGCATGAATGACCCTGTTCAAAATTTGCGGGGATACATTTTTTAGAACGTTTTCACATGCATAATTAAACCGAATACCGAAGAGCCATCCTGAAAATTTTGCAGTTCTCTTTTTATGTCTGCTTGTTGGTTTTTTGATGGATATTTTTGGATATGAAAAAGTTTCATTAAAAGAGGGAACTTTTGCAGCATCAGGATAATAGAACGTTAGGTCTGTGGTATTTGAGGCAAAAATCGTTTGATTGATATTTGTTAAATCGCCCTCATCTTTCAAGCAATAGATGCTCTCAACAAAACCATCAAATTCAGTCGTTGGTTTGAACTCTGCGTAAAAACTCTTTGCTGTTATTAATTGATTTTTGACAATGACGCTCAACATATCATCAAGACTTAACTCCAGATAACCTGACTTACAAACAGATAACCGGCTCCATAAACTGTTTTGATCAACACTGGATTTCTTGGGTCATCTTCCAGTTTCGACCGCAACCTTGAAATTCTTACATCTACACTTCGGTCAAAGTTTAAATCCGGATCATCAGTGATCTGATCAAGGATTTGAGACCTTGAAAGAAGCCGGTTGGGATTGTCGACAAAAATCTTTAAAATTGCCGCTTCTCCGTGAGAGAGATAAATTGTTTGCGTTTCTTTTAGAGCTTCCCCGACCCAACTCAATTTATAGGTGTTAAAATCTATTTCCCAATTTCCGAAAGCAGCGATCACATTTGATTTTTCTGAAGCGATTGTTCGCCTTGTTCTTCGTAGTACGGCATGCACCCTGGCTACAACTTCATTTGGCTCGAAGGGTTTGACTACATAATCATCGGCCCCTAATTTTAGGGCCGTTATTTTTTCATCTGCGTCAGACCGGCCTGAAATGATGATTGTAGCTGCCTGGGTTGAGGAGATGATGGCGTCCATTAATTTCATACCGTCTTGATCAGGCAAGCCTAAATCAACAAGACACACATCAGGCTTGATTTTGTCCAGAACACTTAAGAAAGACGCTCCATTACCAAAGCTCGACGTGCGAAAGCCGTCTTGCTGCAATGATGTTTGCAACAGAGCTGAGATATCTGGATCATCTTCTATTATAGCTACATGGCTATCGTTTTTATTGTCTACCATTTGGGTTCTGACCATTTGTTTTTAGTATTATATTTAAAACAGTTATACGATTTAGTTCGTCAATGATTGGTGAATGGTGTTGAGTAATTTTGTATTATCAAAAGGTTTCCTCAATGTCTCAAATTCCTTGACGGCATCACACCAAATTTGATCTGTCTCAGCCAAACCACTCATCAGTATGATTTTCATATCGGGGAGTATTTTTTTCGTTGTTCTAGCGAGATCTAGGCCATTAATAGACCCTGGCATTGTGATATCTGAGATCACCAATTCAATTTCTTCTACAACATTCAATATTTCTAATGCTTCGGCGCCTGAGGCTGCCTCTATGATTGTTAGATCTGCATTTCTAAGTACATAGCGTATATTTTCCCTGATATCTGCCTGGTCTTCTACTACCAATATTGGGCCAATAGTACTAGATATTTTCAAAGTTGATACATCTTTATCTTCTTTGATCACAATATCTTCTTGACCAATGTTCATTGCAGGTAGTTTTAGATGGACTTGGGCCCCTTTTCCCAACTCACTTTCAATCCAAATATCACCGCCAGATTGAAGTGCAAAGCCTTGAACCATTGAAAGACCAAGACCTGTGCCAGCCCCTCTTTCTTTGGTGGTAAAGAAAGGTTGATAGGCATTTTCAAGCATTTCGTCATCAAAGCCGTGACCATTATCTGAGATGGTGACGATTAAACTGTCTGGTTGCTCTGCTTTGAGAGTTATTTCTATTTCTCCGTACCCTCCTGGAAGTGCATCTCTGGCGTTAAATAATAGATTGATTACAGCATCCTGAAAGGCACTTTCATCAATGAAGGCCGTCATAGACGCATCTGGCATTTGTAATTTTAACTGGATACTTGGTGGTAGATTAGGAACAGCCAGACCATAAAGCTCTCGAAGAACACGGCTAACATTCGTTGCGCGAGGTTCTAGAGCTCGGCGTCTTGAAAAGGCAACCAAACTTTCCATAATTCTAGCCGCCCGCCGAGCTGCTTTTTTGGTTGAAATGATTGTGTTTTCAGCGTCATCATCCTCACTATCACCTAACTGCTCATGTAATCGTGATAAATTTCCAAGGACAATGGTCAAAATGTTATTGAGGTCATGGGCCAGACCGCCTGTTAATTGAGTTACTGCCTCTAAACGTTGGGCGTTGATGATTGAATTTGCGACTTTGCGTTGATCAGTTATATCAGTCGACAGAACAAAAAGGCCGATGACTTCGCCTTTCTGATTTTTTTCTGGTGTAAAAATAACTCTCACAGCGTGATCTGGCTGAGTCTCTGTGGGGTTATCATATTCAGTTGATATGGTTTCTCCGCCTAAGGATTGTTCCAGAAATGGTTTGAGGTAAGTGAAAATATCGTTTGGAAAAATATCTTCCATTTTTTCACCGACAACCTCTTTTTTAGCACTGTTTTTAGGAATCCCCCAAATTTCAGGTAATCTTAGATTAGAAAAGCGGTAAACTAAATTTCGATCTAAATAGGCAATGTGCGCAGGAAGAGATTTATTTATAACCTGCAGCCGGTCTTCAGATGCAGTAAGAGCATATTTTACTTCTTCCAAAGCCCTATTGGCTGCCAAGAGTTGTCTATTGGTTTCGGAAAGACGGGCAGAATCTTGTAATAATCGATCAGATAAAAATTCTGATCGCTCTTTTAATAACTCTTCCTGATTCTTTTGCGCCGTTACGTCCGTATAAACCGCAACCCATCCTCCGTTTTTTAAGGGATGTCCTTCTACAGCAATGCTAGTTCCATTAGGGCGCTTACGTTCTAAATAGTGGGGCTCGAACATACGGGCTCGGTTTACCCGTTCCTCGACCAATTTGTCGATGTCACCAGGGCCATATTCTCCCTTGGTTGCCAGGAACTTCACCACATCTTCAAAGGTAGACCCTCTTTTTACTAAGCCATTGGGCAAGCTGTAGATTTCTACAAAACGGCGGTTCCAGGCTACCAGTTCTAGATTTGAGTCATAGATGGTTACCCCTTGCTGGATCAGGTTTAAACCACTTTCAATTAGTGAGATGTCCTGCTCAGTTAAAGCACCGTGATTTTGCCAGAGTGATGGCATATACCCTCCCAATTAAACACAAGCTCGTATTACTATACTTTTTGACGAGTTATTGAATTATAATGGGATAAAATTGGAGATGGCAATCAGTTTTAAAATTTTTCATTACCAAAAAATCTTTGATATGGTTTTGGTAAAAATTGGCTAATTAAATGGCTGGCGCAACAAATCGTAACAATTGTGAAATTTTAATGCAACGTCACTCCGGCATAGTCATTGAAACGAAAGCATTCAATAAGAGATGCTACTGGGAGGACATACTGGGATGCTACTAAGCGTCGATAATATTAATTTGTCTTTTGGCGGCTTAAAGGCACTAAAAGATGTCGATTTTTCAGTTAAAGAAGCTGAAGTTTTTTCTATTATAGGCCCCAATGGGGCGGGTAAGACGTCAATGTTGAATTGTATTTCTGGGCGCTATAAGCCGCAGCAGGGGTCAATCAAATTTGGCAAAGATCAAAAAAGCCTTATTCCTTTGAAACCCAATCACAGAGCTGATTTGGGAATTGGCCGTACATTTCAAAACCTAGCGCTTTTCGGACACATGACAGTGCTTGAAAACATTAT
This sequence comes from Hyphomicrobiales bacterium 4NK60-0047b, assembly GCA_040367435.1. Taxonomy (NCBI): domain Bacteria; kingdom Pseudomonadati; phylum Pseudomonadota; class Alphaproteobacteria; order Hyphomicrobiales; species Hyphomicrobiales bacterium 4NK60-0047b. The sequence continues at coordinate 164,023 of BAABWY010000005.1, forward strand.
GGTTGGTCGTCACCATTTATTGAAAAACAATTTTCTTACCGGCATGGCTTATTGGCTTGGCGCTCAAACTGAAGAGCTCGATCATCGCCGTGAAATTGAAGATGTTATTGATTTTCTCGAAATCCAACATATCCGTAATTCTGTTGCGGGCACACTTTCTTATGGGTTGCGCAAGCGCGTAGAACTTGCGCGCGCTGTGGCCCTTAGGCCAAAGCTAGTTTTGTTAGATGAGCCAATGGCCGGCATGAACCAAGAAGAAAAAGAGGACATGGCTCGGTTTATCATTGACCTCAATGAAGAATGGGGCATGACGGTAATCATGATTGAGCATGATATGGGAGTTGTTATGGATATTTCTCATCGTGTGATGGTTTTGGATTTTGGCCAAAAGGTTTGTGAAGGGTTGCCTGATGAAGTGATGCAGAATGAACATGTGCAGAAAGCTTACCTCGGTGCGGAAATTGAGGAGTATGCATAATGGCTTTTGATTCCAACTTAGATACTCTTCCAAAACTTCTGTTGCATAATGCTCAAAATTTTGGTTCAGAAACAGCTCTTCGTGAAAAAACTTTTGGGATTTGGCAAAGCCAGACCTGGGAAGACTATAACCTTAATGCAAAACGAATAGCAGCTGGTCTCAGCACTCTTGGTGTTGCGAGCGATGATGTTGTCGCAATTATTGGTGATAATCGTCCTGATTGGGTCGCTGGTGAAATCGCCATTCATTCACTTGGTGCGGTCTCTATTGGTTTGTACCGAGACTTAATGGAAGACGAACTTGCTTATCTGATTGATTACTCTCAAGCCAAAGTTGTTTTGGCTGAAGATGAAGAGCAAGTTGATAAATTCCTTAACCTGAGTGACAGATTAACTTCGCTTGAATATATCGTTTACGAAGACCCGCGCGGCATGCGGAAATATGAAGATAGCAAACTTATCAGCCTTGAAGATCTGCGCAAAAAAGGAGACACACTCCTTCAACACAATCAAAATTGGTATGAAAATAAAGTGGCTGCTACTGATGGTGAAAAACTTGCCATTTTGTGCACCACTTCAGGTACGACCAGCCATCCCAAGCTGGCTATGATTTCTGCGGCAGCGCTTGTTCGCCACTGCCATGATTATTTATCTGTCGCCCCGATGGAAGAAACTGATGAGTATGTTTCGAATTTGCCGTTGCCGTGGATCATGGAACAAATTTATGCTCTTGGGAAATCTCTTATCTCTCGTATGACAGTCAACTTCGTTGAAGAAGGGGAAACCCTGATGTCAGATTTCAGAGAAATTGGACCGAATTTTGTTTTATTTGCACCTCGAGTTTGGGAACAAATTGCAGCTGATGTGCATTCTCGTATGATGGACTCTTCTTGGATCAACCAAAAGCTCTATAATTGGCTCAGTAAAAGAGGAATGAAAGCTTTTGAAGCTGGTAAAACGGACTGGCTTGCACAAAAATTCCTTTATGACCAACTGAAAGACCGCCTTGGCCTTACTAACGTTAAATCAGCGGCGACCGGTGGTGCTGCTCTTGGCCCTGATACATTTAAATTCTTCCTCGCCATGGGTGTGCCACTTCGTCAACTTTATGGTCAAACAGAATTAATGGGCGCCTACACTATTCATGAAAAAGATGATGTAGATTTTGACACAGTTGGTATTCCGTTTACCGATGATATTAAAGTTTCAATCAAAGACCCTGACAATGAAGGTATAGGAGAGATCATCTCTGAGAACCGAAACAGATTTATTGGATATTACAAAAATGAAGACGCCACTGCAGAAGATTTGCGTGATGGCATAATGTATACCGGTGATGCCGGTTATTATAATGATGCTGGACATCTGGTCGTTATTGATCGTATTGCAGACCTGGCCGTTATGTCCTCAGGTTTGAAATTCTCCCCTCAATTTATTGAAAACAAACTCAAGTTTTGCCCTTACATCGGCGAGGCTGTGATTTTGGGAGCAGGGCGAGATTATCTCGCTGCAATGGTTTGCATTCGTTATTCAATTGTTTCCAAGTGGGCTGAGAAAAATCGTATTTCTTTCACGACCTATACCGATTTATCTGCACGCGAAGAAGTTTACAAACTTCTTAGAAAAGAACTTCTTGAAATTAATAAGACGCTTCCAAAAGCGCAGCAGATCAAAAAGTTTGTTCTTCTTTATAAAGAACTCGACCCTGATGATGGGGAACTCACACGAACACGTAAGGTACGGCGGAGTGTGATCAATGAAAAATATGGTGAAATTATTGATACGATTTATTCGGATCAAAGCCATGTTGACATTGATACGACCATCACATTTCAGGATGGTACCAAACAACGTATTCAAACCACTCTTGAAGTGGAAAATCTTGCCGGATCTGGCGATCAAATAATGCAAGCGGCGGAGTAATATTATGAACTGGTCTTTATTATCTCAATTATTAATTAATGGCGTCGTTGTTGGTATGCTTTATGGCGTCGTGGCGATGTGCTTTGTCCTTATTTATAAATCAACTCAAGTTGTGAACTTTGCTCAGGGTGAGTTTTTAGTCCTTGGCGCTTGGGTTTGCTTGTGGCTTGTTGTTGATATGGAACTGCACTTTGCTGTTGCGTTTCTCTTCACCCTTGTCTTCATGACAATCTTTGGCATCATATTACAGATGGTTGTTTTGCGACCTCTTATTGGTGAGCCGATTATCTCGGTGATTATGGTGACGATTGGTTTATCTATCTTTTTCCAATCTCTAATGAACTGGATCTTTGGCAATTCGGCTGTGGCCTTTCCGCAGGTGTTTGAGACACAAAGCGTTGAACTGTTTGGTTTGAATATTGAAACAGCTTATCTGTTTAGTCTTGTCATTTCAGTATTCATCATGCTCGGATTTTTCTACTTCTTCAAATATTCACGCTATGGCCTGGCAATGCGAGCAACGGCTTTTGACCAACAGGTTGCTCAAAGCCTAGGGATCTCGGTGAAAAGCGTTTTCGCTATGGCGTGGGCGATTTCAGCTGTTGTTTCTGGGATAGCCGGCATTGTGATTGGTCTGGTTAATTCAGTTTCATCTGCTCTGGCCTTTATCGGCATTAAAGTTTTCCCGGCTGTTATTTTGGGAGGGCTTGACTCAATCATTGGCGCTGTTGTCGGCGGTGTCATTATTGGAATGCTAGAAAATGGCGCTGAGTTTGTTGATGGCCAATATTTACATTGGGGCAATCTTTATACGATCGCACCGTTTTACATTCTAATTATTGTTTTGATGATCAAACCCTACGGGCTGTTTGGCACCAAAGATATTGAACGCATTTAAGGGAGCGAACACATGTCTTCAACTTCACTAAGACCTTGCGGTGATTTTCGCACCACTTATAAGGCAGACCAATCTTTATTTCCGACCAAATGGATCTTTCGTTGGAGTGTTATTGGCTTGTTGGTTTTATTATGCTCACCGTTACTGGTTGACGAATATATTATTAGTCTTTTCATTCTTATTGGAATTTATGGCATTGCAGCTTTGGGGCTCAATGTGCTCGTGGGAATGACTGGCCAGATCAGTCTTGGTCACTCAGCCTTTTTTGGCTTTGGCGCTTTTTCTTCAGCTTGGCTCAATACGACGACTGAGATACCTGTGTTAATTACCATTCCTCTTGCGGGTCTTATGACCACTGCGGTTGGTTTAATTTTTGGCATACCGGCAGCTCGTATTAAAGGGCTTTACTTAGCGATTGCCACTTTAGCTTCTCAATTTATCTTGGAAGACTTTTTTGCCAGGGCTAATTGGTTTACTGGCGGGTCTTCAGGATCGGTTGCAGAAACTGCCATGTTCTTTGGCATCCCTCTTGATACTGATATTCGCTTTTTCTATCTGGTATTGTTCTGGACAGTTGTTAGCTGTATTGCTGTAGCCAACTTAAAACGCTCTCGTGATGGACGCGCTTTGGTTGCAGTGAGAGATCATTATCTATCTGCTGAAATTATGGGTATTAACCTCACAAAATACCGCATTCTTGCTTTTGGTATTTCCAGCTTTTTTGCTGGGCTTGGCGGTGCTTTGTTTGGTCATTATCTTGGTTATGTATCAGCTGAAGGTTTCACCATCATTCTTTCTATACAATTTCTTGCCATGATTATTATTGGCGGACTTGGCTCTGTTCCTGGTGCGATAATGGGAGCGATCTTTATTGTTCTGTTACCTGAAGTCATGGAAGCACTTGTTTCACTACTTATAAATTCTGCTCCGATTTTCTCGGGGCTGGAATCTGGCAAAGCCTATATCAAAGAAATGTCAATTGGCGCTGCTATTATTCTTTTCCTAATTTTTGAACCGGATGGTTTGGCTCATCGTTGTGGTCAAATCCGCAAATCGATCAAGCTTTATCCGTTCTCATATTAGGTTCTTTAGGCGGGTCAATAATTTATGATCCGTCTTTTAAAAAAGTTGAGGGAAATCTCAACATTCATGTTGTCCACTGGGAGGAAAAAATATGAAATCCATTGTTAAATTAGCGGCAGGTGTTGCAGTTGCTTCACTTGGCGTGACCACAGCTAAAGCAGACAGTATTTTTGTCGGCAATTTAGTTGACTATACTGGCCCAACAGCTTTTGTTGGCAAGCACTATGGTCCTGGCATTAAAGATGCTCTTGACTATATTAATGCTAATGGTGGCATTAGCGGCACCAAGATTGAATATGAGCAAGTTGACTATGCTTATAAAGTGCCTGCTGCCATTGCGACTTACAAGCGCTGGAAATCACGCAAGAAAATGGTTGCTTTACAAGGCTGGGGAACTGGTGACACTGAAGCTCTGATCACGTTTGTTGCTAAAGATAAAATTCCTGTTTGGTCGGCTTCTTACTCTGGTCACCTAACAGATCCAACTGGTAAAAACCCTAAAACAAAAAAACCAGCTCCTTATAACTTCTTTTATGGCCCTAGCTACACTGATGGTTGCCGTGCTCTTGTTCAATGGGCTGCATCTGACGCAAAAGCTAAGGGAATTAAAGACCCTAAATTTGTACACACAGGTGATAACCACCCATATCCGAATGCACCTAAAGAAGGTTGTGCACTCTATGCAAAAGAACTTGGATTTAAAGTGCTATCACCAATTGTTGTGCCACTGAAACCAGGTGACTTTAAAGCTCAATGTTTGACCATTAAAGAATCTGGCGCTCAATATGCCTGGATTGGTAACCTTGGTGGTTCTGTGATTTCACTTCTAAAATCATGCAACACTGTTGGTACTGATGTGACTTACATTGCTAATGTTTGGGCTGGTGATCACCTTACAATTAAGGCATCAGGCGCTAAAGATTTTCGCTTCCCTTCAGCTTCACCTTTCTGGGATTCAAAAGCCAAAGGTATGGGGCTTATTCGTAAAATCCATGCAGCTGGCAGTTATGACAAATCAATCACACCTACACACCACTATGTACGTGCGATCTGCTCTGTATATTACATGAAAGAAGCCATGGAATGGGCAAAAGCAAATGGTGGCCTAACTGGTGAAAACATCAAAAAAGGCATGTATGTGAAGAAAGACTGGGTACCTGTTGGTCTTGAAGAAGTTTGTCTTCCTTCAACATGGTCAGCAACTGACCACCGCGGAACAACTGTTGTATCTATCAACAAAGGTTCTCTTGTTGATGGCAAAGCCAAGATTGAACTTGAAACTAACGTAACTCTTCCACGTCGTGATGACTGGATTGGTTTCTAAAGACTGATGTGTTGTTGGCCTGCCATTTAACTCATGAGCAGGCCAACATTTCTTGTTTTATTTAATTTTTTAAAAGGCAATTTTCATGCTTAAGCTTGATGAAGATAGTGACCGTGCTGCTGGTCCTGACAAGGCCTCTGATACCGTTCTCTCAGTAGATAATATTGAGGTTGTTTATAATGATTATGTTTTAGTGCTTCGCGGTCTTAGTCTGCAAGTTGCTAAAGGATCTATCACTGCGTTGCTTGGTGCAAATGGCGCTGGCAAATCAACAACCCTTAAGGCTATTTCCGGGCTCTTAAAAAGTGAAGATGGAGAGGTGACGCGCGGCTCTATTTCATTTGAGGGTAAAAAACTACAACATATGGACCCGGAAAACATTGTTCGTTCTGGTGTCTTTCAAGTTATGGAAGGTCGTAGAATTGTTCAGGATATGACAGTTCTGGAGAATTTGAAACTTGGGGCATTTACTCGTAAAGACAGATCGAACGTCGCTGACGATATTGACTTGGTTTATTCTTATTTTCCACGCCTTAAAGAACGACATGGCTTGGCGGGTTACCTTTCGGGCGGCGAACAACAAATGCTTGCTATCGGGCGCTCTATGATGGCGAGACCAAAACTCATTCTTATGGATGAACCCTCTATGGGATTGTCACCTCTTTTGGTGAAAGAGGTTTTCACGATTATTAAACGACTAAATAAAGAGCTTGGAGTTTCCATCCTTTTAGTTGAGCAAAATGCTGCTATGGCGCTGCAAGTGGCTCAGCATGGATACATTATGGAAAACGGCAAGATCGTTCTGGATGGTACGGCAGATGAGTTACGGGAGAATGAAGATATTAAAGAATTTTATCTCGGCGGTGGTGGGGAGCGCAAAAGCTTCAAAAACTTACGCTCCTTCAAACGACGCAAGCGCTGGTTATAATAAAGGAGACACTATGTCATTGGCATCAAATCTGGAAACTGATGTTCCTTTGTTAGAGCGCCGCTCTCATAAAGAACGGTCAGCTTCGCAAGATCAACAATTGCATCACTTACTAACTTCTACCATTCAATCTATTCCTTATTACCAAAAAGCATTTGCAAATATTGATCTCTCACATATTCATGATCGAAAAAGTTTGGAATTATTGCCAATTATTCGCAAGGATTCTCTCATTGAATTGCAAGCGAATGTACCTCCCTTTGGTGGACATTTACCTGGCGGCTTAAAGGAAGCTGACTATCTGTTTGCTTCTCCAGGCCCTATTTACGAACCTGGATTTATGAATGCAGAATATTGGTCAGTTGTTTCTGCACTTAAGGCTGCGAACTTTACTGAAGATGACGTGATCTTTAATACATTTTCTTATCATTTAACGCCTGGTGCCTGGATTTTTGATAGTGGTGCACGGGCGATTGGTTGCCCGGTTATTCCGGTTGGCAGTGCACCGAGAGATTTGCAAATTCAAGCGCTTGATCATTACCGGCCCACTGCTTATTGCGGCACACCTGATTATTTAAAACAATTGATTAGTTTCGTTGAAACGGATGGTACAAAACCACTTTCAATTAAGAAGGCAATGGTTTCTGGGGGTGCTCTAACGCCCTCTCTTCGTGAATTTTTCGATGAGAAAAATGTTGAAGTTCTTCAATGTTATGCCACAGCCGAAGTTGGGGTAATTGCCTATGAGAGCCCTTCAAGGGATGGTCTGATTGTTAATGAAGATGTGATATTAGAAATCATTGATCCTGATACGGGCAAATCACAACCGCCTGGACTTGTTGGTGAGGTTGTTGTGACCAAACTTCGTGGAAGTTATCCGCTTATCCGTTTTGGAACGGGCGACCTATCTTGCTTGGTAGAGGGGGACAGCCCTTGCGGCCGCACATCTCCTCGAATTCAAGGCTGGCTTGGCCGCGCAGATATGACGACTAAAATTAAAGGTATGTTTGTTCGACCGACACAAATAAACAGCCTTGTTTCGCAATTACCTGTGTTAGAGCGTGCTCGTCTTATTGTTGATCGTGATAATGATAAAGATAAATCCATTTTGCATTGCGAATTGTCTCCGACTGAAATTCAAGACCGAAATGAAGATGAAATTGAAGATTTAATCGGACAAAAATTTCGTGACCTTTGCCATATTCGCGCATCTGTTTCCGTCGTTCCCCTAGGCACTCTTCCCGACGACGGAAAAATCATTGTTGATTTAAGATAATCAATCAACAATTTTACCAGATGGCTTCTCCCCCTAGAGCGAGCCATCTGGTTTTTCTTTTTTATTCATTTAACCATGGCGCTGGTTGTTTATTAAAAAAAGCGTCGATGCCAGCCATAGCTTCTTTGCTTTCCCATCTGTCAGCTAGTTGATTGGCTGTGTAGTCTGCCATTTCACTTGGCACGCTTCCTCCTAATTTCTGACAAAGGGTTTTAGCGCTTGCGATCGCGCCTGGTGCACATTTTAAAATGGCTTGAATTTCTTCTTCAACAGCTTTTTCTAAATCGGCTTCATCAACAGCTGTTGTGACCAGACCTGACCTCATGGCGAAGTCAGCAGTAAATGCTTTACCTGAATAAAAAACTTGTCTTGCGAAATTTTCGCCCATACGCGCGACAACAAAAGGACCGATGGTTGCAGGGATGAGACCTAGCTTGGTTTCTGTTAATGCGAATTTAGATTGGTTATTAGCGATTACAACATCTGCTACCGCCATCATACCAACACCACCGCCATAAGAAGAGCCTTGCACTTTTGCAATTAAGAATTTTGGAAGTGAATTTAAAGCACCTAGCATAGTGGCAAGGGCACGGCTTTCTTGCATCTTTCCATCTCTGTCTTTCTCCATTTGAGACTGCATCCACTTTAGATCACCGCCGGCGCAAAATGATTTACCATTTGCAGCCAAGACAACAGCCCTTACCGATGTGTCATTCCCTAACTGTTCTGCAGCTATGTTCAGCTCTTTAATCATTAAGCTATTCAGAGCATTGTGTTTTTCAACGCGGTTCAATGTGATGGTTGAGATGCCGCGTTTGTCCTGCTCTAGTTGAATGGTTTCAAAATTTGTCATATTGGCGTCTCAACTTCCTTAGTTTTTATTGGCAATGTTTTGTGCCAAATAATCTTCGGCTTTTTGCAGTTTTTGCATATCCAAACCAGTGATGTAACCTTCAGCATGAAGCATCTCAGCAAGGGACTTCGTCGACAAATTCCCCTTTGCTCCTGGTGCATAAGGGCAACCACCTAAACCACCAACGGCGCTATCATAGGTTGTTACACCATATTCCAAACTGGCCTGCACATTGTCTAAGGCTTTACCGTTCGTGTCGTGATAGTGGCCAGCAAGTTGGTTGGCTGGCACAGTTTTCAAAACAGCTTCCAGCATTTTTGATATTAAGTCAGGCGTGCCTTTTCCTATTGTGTCTCCGAGTGAAACTTCATAGCAGCCCATTTCTAGAAGCTGCTCTGCGACTAGCTTCACCGCGTCTGGCGAAATGTCCCCTTCATAGGGACAACCTGCTACGCATGACACATAAGCTCGAACAGGCACGTTAGCTGCAAGCCCGGCTTTGACGACAGGGAGGAAGCGGTCCAAACTTTCTTTGATAGAGCAATTGATATTTTTTTGGCTAAATGTTTCTGAAGCTGATCCAAAAATAGCGACTTCTTCCACGTTGGCTTCAATGGCTTTCTCAAAACCTTTCATATTCGGCGTTAATGCTGCGTACGTTACATTGGCATTACGGTTGATGGCTGAGAGCACTTCAATTGCATCCGCCATTTGCGGGACCCATTTGGGAGAGACAAAACTTGTCACCTCAATTTTTTCAAATCCGGTATCTGATAACAGATTGACAAGTTCAACCTTTTGTTTAGTCGCGATCAACTCTTTTTCATTTTGCAAACCGTCTCTTGGTCCGACTTCATATATTCTTATTTTTGTTGAACTATTACTCATTTTCTACTCGCTCAAATTCTTCTTTGGCTTGCTCTCTTAAAGTCCGCCTGATTATTTTCCCTGTATTTGTCAAAGGTAACTGGCTTAGAAACTCAATTTCTCTTGGGTATTCATATGAGGCGAGATGATCTTTAACGAAGGCTTGTATTTCTTCCACGAGCTGTTCTGAGGCTTTTTCTTTTTCGTGCAAGACAATGTAAGCTTTGACAATTTCTGTGCGTAGTTTATCTGGCTTTCCAACTACAGCCACCATATAAACAGAAGGGTGTTTGATGATTGTTTCTTCAATTTCTCCTGGCCCAATACGATAGCCCGCTGACGTGATGACATCATCATCGCGGCCGACAAATCTAATCCAGCCGCCTTCTTCATATTGCCCGATATCACCGGTTAGGAGATAGTTATGAAGGAATTTATTTTGTGTTGCGTCTTCATTGTTCCAATAGTGGAGAAACATCACAGGATCGTTCCTTTTCACGGCAATTAAACCTTGCTCGCGCAATGAGCAATCACTGCCGTCTTGGCGAAGAACTTTGACGACATGGCCTGGTACAGGGCGGCCCATAATTCCTGGTCTAGCTTCCATCATCGAGGCGCATGATGAGATGATTAGATTGCATTCAGTTTGACCGTAGAACTCATTGATATTCACGCCGAGTGTTTCTTTCCCCCAGCCTAACAAATCTGTTCCCAACGTTTCGCCGCCACTTGCAATGGTGCGTAATTTTAGCGGATAGACATTAGCGTCATAGTTCGTATTTCGTAACATTTTCAGTGCGGTAGATGGCATGAAGACATTTGTCACATTGCATTTTGACATGAGCTCAAAAGCGGCTTCACCGGTGAATTTTTTAAATCTACCAGCGACAACTGGTACACCGTGATGCAAGGCAGGAAGGAGTACATCTAATAAGCCACCAATCCAGGCCCAATCAGCTGGGGTCCAGATGATATCTTCTGATTTCGGAAAGAAATCATGGCTCATTTCCATACCAGGCAAGTGGCCTAATAAAACACGGTGTGCGTGCAGTGCACCTTTGGATGGCCCTGTTGTTCCAGAGGTGTAAATGATCAAAGCTGGATCATCAGCTTTGGTTTGAACCGGTGTGAACTCTTCGCTGGCCTCTGTAAGCAAAACATTCAAATCAAGAGTTTGAAAATTGAGAACTTCCTTCTCATCTTCAGTTATCTCTTCATTGATAAGAACTGTTAACTGCTCATAAGCTTTAGAGCTCATCTGATTTAATTTTTTGGCGCCCTCATGATTGGTTATGATGAGCTTTATGCCTGCATCTATGATGCGGTGTTCTAAAGCACTTGGACCAAACAAAACAAAAAGAGGCACAGCAATCGCGCCCATTTTATAAACGGCAATATGACTAGCTGCGGTTTCAACAGATTGCGGTAAAAGGATGCCGACACGATCGCCAACTTTGACATCGCTTAAAACTAAGCTGTTGGCGATTTTGTTTGAGAGTTTTTTTAATTCCTCAAAGCTTGTGTGTTTTTGCTCGCTACCGAACGCCGATATTATTGCGGTTCTATTTGGGTCTTTTTCTGCCCATTTATCGCAAACATCGAAACCAATATTATAATATTCAGGAATTTCCCAACTAAAATTTTCATATAAATCAGTATAATTATTGGCTTCTTTTAACATTGCTGATTACTCCTGCTCGCTTTCTTCAAAACGAACAAGTACCGCACCACTTTCTACGGAGCTGCCTTCTGTGCACAGCCATTCAGCAATGACACAATCGCGCGGGGCTATGAGGCTATGTTCCATTTTCATGGCTTCGATAACGCCTAGTCTATCTCCTTCTTTAACCGCATCTCCAGCTGCAACTTTGATTTGACTAATGACACCTGTCATTGGTGATTTGAGAGTGTCTGCAGCGCCTTCTTCACTACCAGCTTGTGACAAAGGATCTGGATGATTGAGCACCCAGGTGACACCTTCGAACAAAACTGAGATTGAATTTGTAAAATCAGCACCTTGATAGGAAACAACATCAGCCGATATTTGTTTACTTTCAATTGAGGTGTTTTCAGATTGTTGAATTAGAGTTGCTGTTATTTGATTGTTTGAGCGCTCAACCTCTTCAAGCCTTAGAGTTTCTCCTTCTTCAAAAACACTGAGACTTTGATTCCCATTTAATATTATTGTTTTGGTGGTTTTTTCGTCATCTATAACCAGCGTTATTTTATGACTTGCCTCACCCCACAAGCGCCAGCCTGAAAGAGGTTCTTTTAGATCAAGCTTCAGGGCTTCTAGAGCGGCTAGAGCAAAAACAACCTCTGGCATTTCCTCTTTTGCTATGAGTGTTTCCATGTCCCTCTCGATTAAACCAGTGTCCACTATGCCGTTTCCAAAGTCTTTGTGGTTACAAAGGCTGATAAGGAAACTTACATTGGTAATCGTACCTGCGACATGGGTATTCGTTAAGGCTTTATTTAATTTAGATAGAGCTTCTCTTCTGTTTTTTCCATGAGTTGTTAGTTTTGCAATCATCGGGTCGTAATGGGGTGAAATTTCCGAGCCTGATTGTACTGCAGTATCAATGCGTGCGCAGCCAAATTCTATATGATGAAGCTTGCCTGTGACGGGGAGAAAATTATTACTGGCGTCTTCTGCATAAACTCTAGCTTCAAAGGCGTGACCATTGATTTCCAGTTCATCTTGAGTTTTTGGCAAGGCTTCTCCAGCAGCTACGCGCAATTGCCATTCCACTAGGTCGGTTCCTGTTATGGCTTCGGTGACCGGGTGCTCTACCTGCAGTCTTGTGTTCATTTCCATGAACCAGAAACCATCTACGGATAACTCTCCGCTGCCGTCCACGATAAATTCTATGGTGCCAGCACCTGTATAATCAATTGCTTTTGCTGCATTTTTTGCTGCATTTGTCATTGCGTCACGCATCTCTTGCGTCATGCCAGGAGCCGGGGCTTCTTCAATGACTTTCTGATGGCGCCTTTGCAAGGAACAATCACGCTCAAACAAATGAACAACATTGCCTTTGGTATCGCCAAAGACTTGCACTTCGATGTGTCTTGGTGCTGTGATGTATTTTTCAATCAGTACATGAGGGTCCCCAAAACTTGATTGACCTTCGCGCTGTGCACTTTCAAGAGAACTATTAAAATCTGCTGGATCATCAACCTTGCGCATGCCCTTGCCGCCACCGCCAGCGCGCGCTTTGATTAAAACAGGATAGCCAATTTTCTTCGCTTGTTCAGCTAAAAACCCAGTTTCTTGTTTCTCACCGTGATATCCAGGCACAACAGGGACACCGGCTTCTTCCATCAGTTTTTTAGCCGCATCTTTTAGTCCCATTTTGTGAATGGCATCTGCTGTTGGTCCAACAAATTTTAGGCCTGCGTCCTCTACAGCCTCTACGAACTCAGGATTTTCTGATAAAAAACCATATCCTGGATGGATTGCCTCAGCACCTGTTTTCAAGGCAGCTTTGATGATTACATCCCCTCTTAAATAGCTTTCAGCCACAGGAGGCTTGCCAATGAGCACAGCTTCATCAGCCATTTGGACATGAAGTGCATTTTTGTCTGCCTCTGAATAAACAGCGACCGTTTTAACGCCCATTTTTCTGGCTGTTTGAATGACACGGCAGGCAATTTCACCGCGATTGGCAATGAGTATTTTTGAAAACATGATCGCTCCTTACTAACCGCGAATTACATACGGAACATGCCAAAGCGGGTTTCTTCCACTGGCGCATTCAAACAAGTTTTTAAAGACAGAGAGACCACGTCACGCGTTTTTCTCGGATCGATAATGCCGTCATCCCATAAACGGGCTGAGGCATAAAAGGGGTGACTTTGCGTTTCAAATTGCTCTAATACAGGGCGCTTGAATTCAGCTTCTTCTTCTTCACTCCACTCACCGCCACGGCGTTCAATTCCTGCACGCTTTACAGTTGCTAAAACGCCAGCGGCTTGTGGCCCGCCCATAACTGAAATTCGCGCATTTGGCCACATCCAGAGAAAACGCGGCCCAAAAGCGCGGCCGCACATGCCGTAGTTGCCAGCGCCAAAAGAACCACCGACTATGACTGTGATTTTGGGAACAGCCGCTGTTGAAACGGCCGTTACTAATTTCGCACCATCTTTCGCGATGCCGCCTGCTTCATATTTTTGCCCAACCATAAAGCCTGTAATGTTTTGCAAAAACAAAAGTGGCGTTTTGCGCTGACAGCAAAGCTGAATGAAGTGGGCCCCTTTTGTGGAACTTTCAGAAAAAAGCACGCCATTATTCGCAATGATGCCCACTGGCATGCCGTCAATATGAGCAAAGCCACAGACTAATGTTGAACCATAGTTTGCCTTAAATTCTTCAAATTCTGACCCGTCGACCAACCGAGCGATGAGCTCTCTGGCGTCATAAGGTGTTTTGGCATCAGCCGGAACAACCCCCATAACTGAGGCTGGATCATAATTCGGTTTATTTGGCGTTTTTAACTTTATATTTGGTGTAGATACACACCCTAAATTGCCAATAATTTCGCGCCCTAAAGCGAGTGCATGAGTATCATCTTCGGCCATATAATCTGCAACACCTGAGAGGCGGGTGTGCGTGTCAGCGCCGCCCAAAGTTTCAGCATCAACGATTTCACCTGTTGCTTCTTTCACCAACGGCGGGCCGGCTAGAAAGATAGTCCCTTGTTCTTTCACGATAATTGTTTGATCGCACATGGCTGGCACATAGGCACCACCGGCTGTGCAAGGCCCCATTACAATGGCGATTTGAGGAATGCCTTTGGCGCTCATGTGGGCTTGGTTATAAAAAATCCGCCCGAAGTGATCTTTATCTGGAAAGACTTCATCCTGGTTGGGAAGGTTGGCACCGCCTGAATCAACCAGATAAATACAGGGAAGATTATTTTCAGCAGCGATCTCCTGACCGCGCAGATGTTTCTTCACACTGAGAGGAAAATATGTGCCGCCCTTTACGGTTGCATCATTGCAAATGATCATGCAATCGCGGCCCATTACACGGCCAACACCAGCAATAGAGCCAGCGCCTGGGATGTCATCTTTATAAACATCTTTTGCAGCAAAGAGCCCGACTTCGAGAAAAGGTGAGCCTGGATCCAAAAGACCAGCGATGCGATCTCTTGGCAAAAGTTTACCGCGTTTCACATGTCGCTCACGAGATGCTTCTGAGCCCCCTTGCATAATGCGGGTTGCTTCTGTTGCCACCACTTGCAAGTGAGCATCCATAGCTTTTTTATTTTCAATAAAGCTCGGAGATTGTTCTGATATTTTTGATTGGAGTATTGCCATTTGATCCTCACTTTTTTGTTCACCCTTTTCTCAGGATGAACAGCACACATCATTGATCGTGTTTGTTATTTGGTTTCTTCAAACAATTCACGGCCGATGAGCATGCGACGAATTTCAGATGTGCCAGCGCCAATTTCATAGAGCTTGGCATCTCGCAGCAGACGTCCCGTTGGATATTCGTTGATGTAACCATTTCCGCCCAAACATTGGATCGCTTCTAGTGCCATTTGGGTTCCTTTTTCAGCTGCGTAGAGAATACAACCTGCTGCATCTTTTCGACTTACTTTGCCATTGTCGGCAGCTCTTGCAGCTGAATAAACGTATGAGCGACAGGCATTCATGGTTGTGTACATGTCTGCGATTTTACCTTGCATGAGCTGGAATGTGCCAATGGGTTTACCGAACTGCTCTCTTTCGTGAACATATGGCACGACGATATCCATAGCGGCGGCCATGATACCAAGGGGGCCAGCTGCTAAAACCAAACGTTCATAGTCAAGGCCAGACATGAGAACATTTACTCCTTTGCCTTCTTCTCCGAGGATGTTTTCAAATGGAACTTCGCAATCTTCAAAGACAAGCTCGCAAGTGTTCGAGCCACGCATACCGAGTTTGTCTAGCTTTTGCGCGGTTGAGAAACCAACCATATCTTTTTCAATGATGAAGGCTGTGATGCCCTTAGGGCCTGCATCCGGGTCTGTTTTTGCGTAGACTACGAGCGTCGTGGCATCAGGGCCATTTGTGATCCACATTTTATTGCCATTTAACAAATAGCACGAATTTCTTTTTTCCGCCTTTAGTTTCATAGATACAACGTCTGACCCAGCGCCAGGTTCTGACATAGCTAATGCACCAACATGTTCACCCGTGATTAGTTTCGGGAGATATTTCTGGTGCTGCTCTGGTGTGCCATTGCGTTGAATTTGGTTAATGCAGAGGTTTGAATGAGCACCATAAGATAGCCCCACAGAGGCAGAAGCACGGCTAATTTCTTCAATTGCAATGCAATGAGCTAGATAGCCCATATCAACGCCGCCATTTTCTTCTGGAATTGTAATTCCGTGGAGACCTAGTTCGCCCATTTTTTCCCACAGATCATTAGGAAACACGTTTGTTTCATCAATGGAAGCGGCGCGTGGTGCTATTTCTTCTTGTGCGAAACGGCGCACTGTATCTCGCAGGGCTTCAATATCTTCTCCAAGATCAAAATCCATTACGGCATCAAACATTTTAAACTCTCCTCCCGAGCGTGTACTTACTCTCTCTCGCAGCCAACGCTACGCAGAACCATATTGACGTAGATATCTTCGATTTTCTTTTGTGACAAACGGCCGCCTGAGCGGTACCAGGTGTTAATTCCTGTTAGCATGGCCAAAGTCGCCATTGCTGTGACGTGTGCATCTTCAACTTTAAAGCTATTTTCTTTGATGCCTTTGGCAATGATTGTTTTTAACTCGTCTTCATATTGACGGCGCAGCTCTTCGATTAATTTAAACTCATCCGGCTCGAGTGAGCGCAATTCCATGTAAGCAATGAAGACTTCATCTGGTCTTTTGATATTGTAGCGAATGTGAAATCTCGCGAAGCGCTCCAGAGCCTCAATAACTGGCAGTTCTGTTTGGCTTTCTTTAACCCATGCTTGTAACAGGGCTTCAAGATGCTTCTGCATAATATCAAGCAGCAAAGCTTGTTTTGTTGGGTGGTATTGATAGAGCGCGCCTGGTTGAACACCAACTGCATCAGCGATCATGCGCATTGATACAGCTGCAAAGCCGTGGCGTGCAATTAGCTCCAGACTATGTTTGTGAATAGCCTTTGCCGTTGCTTTCCCATTTGACCCTGCCAAACGTGCCAAAGCAGTCCCTCCTCAATATCATCATTGTTTTTACCTATTAATTGAATGTACGTTCATTTAATTAATAGGTAAAAAGGTATGCGTGTCAAGGAAAGATTGTTTTTAATTTGAGGGACTGTTATGCGGCTCTGAGCGAGATATGGGATTTAAAATGGAGATTTATCTCTAGGAAATTTTGTTTTCCCCAGGCTCTCTCAACCATTAAATCATTGATTTTATTTAGTCTTTTTATTTTAGACAGGGTGGTAGCCTGTTTATTTTGGCATCGATTTCAAAACGGCTCTCATGCCTTCTATTATGGCTTTTGAGCAAACTCTTACCCGTTCTAATTGAGCGTAATCTTCATGCACAATATACCAAAATGAGCGTTTAAAGGATATTTCATCTGGCAGAACCTTGACCAAACTCTCATGTGGTGCGGTCATAAAATCTGGCAAAATTCCCACGCCTGCACCATTTAACAACGCCCTTAATTGCACATGGATGCTCGTGCTGGTGAGGTGTGGGTTAAAAGATCCATCGACTAGGGGTATGTAGTCGAGTTCATCATCAAAGATCATATCTGAGATATATCCAACGCCTCTTATCTTGATGAGATCAGAGACCTTTTTTATCTTTTTTTGTTGGCTTAGATAGGCTTTTGATCCATTGAGGTGCAATCTATAATCGGCAATTTTTTGCACACGCACACGCCCTTTTTGTGGCTTTGAAACTGCGATGACAAAATCTGCCTCTCTTTTAGAAAGAGAAAATTTTTGTGGTAAGGCAACCATTTGCATTTCTAGTTTGGGGTATGTCTCACACAACTTTTGCGCAACATCTACAACAATTTGGGAGGCAGCGCCTTCTGGCACACCAACGCGAACTGGACCAGAGAGTTTTTCCATTTGGCCGCCAAAGGTATCTTCTGCTACTAACGCTTCGCTTTCTATTCGTTCAGCAAAAGGAATTAAATCACCACCAGCCCTTGTGAGACTATAGCCGGTTGGGGCGCGATCAAACAAAACGATATTTAAGGCTTCTTCTAAAGATTTTATACGACGAGCTACAGTGGCGTGATCAACCCCCAATTGCCGCCCAGCGACACTTAACCGACCAGACCGCGCAACTGCAAGAAAGAAACGGTAATCATTCCAATTTAGTGACATTAAACTCGTTTCCTCCTTGTTAACCTTACAGCTTTCTCTGCTACTTCACCATTGTGACCTGGTCGCTTTTGGGGTATTCGGGCCACTTTAGCACGTTAAACCCTTCCTGTGAAATTTTGCACAACTGATAGCGCATTCTAAGCACTTTCGCTCATGTAAAACTATTTGTACACTAAAGTCTAATCACAATCAGACCGGTAACAAATGTTATTGAATTAAATCAATTGATTACTGCACTGCCACCTACCAGTCTGACCAGATTTTTCACAAAATACTTGATCCACATTGTTTTTAACGAAATGAAAGACTGTCCTTATGGTTACTGAAATTGGAAATTTGATTGGCGGGAAACAAGTTCCCAGCACCTCAAACCGAACGGGTGATGTTTTTAACCCAGCAACAGGTGAAGTCATTGCCAAGGTTGCTCTTTCAAGCGCACCTGAATTGGCCGAAGCTGTTGAGGTTGCTAAAAAAGCACAACCAGCTTGGGCGGCTACAAACCCGCAAAAACGTGCTCGTGTCATCATGAAATTTGTTGAATTGCTTAATCGCGACATGGACAAGCTTGCTGAAGCTTTGTCGCGTGAGCACGGCAAAACTATGCCAGATGCGAAGGGTGATGTTATTCGCGGGCTTGAAGTGGCTGAGTTTTGTATTGGCGCTCCGCATTTGCTAAAAGGTGAGTTTACTGAAGGCGCTGGCCCGAATATTGATATTTATTCAATGCGCCAGCCTCTCGGTGTTGTAGCTGGTATCACGCCATTTAATTTCCCAGCAATGATTCCAATGTGGAAGTTTTGTCCAGCGATTGCTGCTGGTAACGCGTTTATTTTGAAGCCATCTGAACGCAACCCCACTGTGCCGATTATGCTTGCTGAATTGATGCTTGAGGCTGGTTTGCCTGAAGGCATTTTGAATGTTGTTAATGGCGATAAAGAAGTTGTTGATGCTCTTCTCGATCATCAGGATATTTCGGCCATTGGTTTTGTTGGCTCCACGCCTATCGCTGAATATATCTATACTAGAGGCTGTGCCAATGGGAAGCGCGTACAATGTTTTGGTAGCGCGAAAAACCATATGATCATTATGCCTGATGCTGATCTTGACCAAACAGCTGATGCTCTTATTGGTGCTGGCTATGGCGCTGCTGGTGAACGCTGCATGGCGATTTCTGTGGCTGTGGCCGTTGGTGAGAAAACGGGCGATGAGCTTATTGCTAAATTGAAACCTCGTGTTGAAGCCCTAAAAATTGCCCCTTATACAGATGGTGATGATGCTGACTTTGGTCCGCTAATTACTAAAGCTGCACGTGATCGTGTGCTTGGGCTTATTAATTCAGGTGTTGATCAAGGGGCTGACTTGGTTGTCGATGGCCGTGACTTTAGTATGCAAGGATATGAGAATGGCAATTTCATTGGTGGTTGTCTTTTTGACAATGTCACCACTGATATGGACATTTACAAAGAAGAAATTTTCGGCCCCGTCCTTAATGTTATGCGTGCAGATACCTATGAAGATGGCATTCGCCTTCCTATGGAAAATGAATTTGGTAATGGGGTTTCTATCTACACACGTGATGGAGACACGGCCCGTGATTTCGCATCACGCATTAATGTTGGCATGGTAGGGGTGAATGTTCCTATTCCTGTGCCACTTGCTTATTACACATTTGGTGGTTGGAAGAAATCTGGATTTGGCGATTTGAACCAACACGGACCAGATGCTTTCCGTTTCTATACGAAAACAAAAACGGTTACCTCTCGCTGGCCATCTGGCATCAAAGAAGGTGCTGAGTTTGTTATTCCAACTATGGACTAACCCCTCCCTACAATTAGCTACCCCTTGGCTCTGTTTCTTTCTCCTATAACTCTCAAAGCCAAGGGGTAGCGCTTATCTAAACATTCAAACGAGCAGGCATGCAGATATGAATAATTTTGATTTAAATGAAGAACAGTTGGCCATTCAAGAGATGGCGCTAAGTTTTGCGGCAGACAAGATGGCGCCCCATGCTGTGCAGTGGGATGCAGACAAACATTTCCCTGTTGATGTGATTAAAGAGGTTGCCCCTCTTGGCATGGCTGGAATTTACGTCAATGAGAATGTTGGTGGCTCTGGTCTTGGACGTCTTGATGCGGCGATTATTTTTGAAGCTTTGGCTACCGGTTGTCCTTCGACTTCAGCTTTTATCTCTATTCATAATATGACGGCCTGGATGATTGATAAATTTGGTTCAGAAGATCAAAGACAAAAGTGGGTACCTAAGTTGTGCTCGATGGAGACTATCGGGGCTTATTGTTTAACTGAACCTGGCTCTGGTTCTGATGCTGCAGCTTTAAAAACACGAGCTGTTCGCGATGGAGATCATTTCGTTCTTAACGGACAGAAGCAATTTATTTCAGGGGCTGGTGCAGCTGGTGTTTACATCGTTATGGTTCGCACTGGTGACGATGGCCCAAACGGCATTTCAGCATTAATCGTTCCTGAAGATACTCCTGGTTTAAGCTTTGGCCCTAACGAGCATAAAATGGGATGGAATGTCCAACCAACGTGCGCCATGATTTTTGAAGATGCGCGCGTGCCTGTTCAAAATTTAATGGGAGCAGAAGGTGAAGGCTTTAAATTTGCCATGGCTGGTCTTGATGGTGGACGGCTCAACATTGGCGCTTGCTCATTAGGTGGGGCTCAATTTGCCTTTGACAAAGCGCTTACTTATATAGATGAGCGCGAAGCTTTTGGTAAAAAACTAAATGAATTCCAAGGCTTACAATTTCGCATTGCTGAAATGAAAATGAATTTAGAGGCGGCAAGAACGCTACTCTATAAAGCAGCCTGTAAACTTGACCAGAAAACTCATGATGCAACGATGTGGTGTTCTATGGCGAAAGCACGAGCAACAGAGACCGGCTTTGAGGTTGCAGACCAAGCGCTACAACTCCATGGTGGATATGGCTATTTATCGGAATATGGCATTGAAAAAATCGTTCGTGATTTGCGGGTTCATCGCATCCTTGAAGGCACGAACGAGATCATGCGCTTGATTATTTCTCGTCAACTCATCAAAGAGGCGCGCTAATGAATAAAACTGTTATGAGTAATGAGGACGATCTAATAATTTATCAAGAAGGCGCTATTGGTAGATTCCATCTGAACAGGCCAACAGCTCTTAACGCGCTCACAGCTCCAATGGCCTATAAAATGAAAGATCAGCTCTATGCTTGGGCCGTTGATGACAGCATAAAAGCCATACTCGTTGACGCTGAGGGTGACCGTGCCTTTTGCGCAGGCGGTGACATTCGTGATCTCTATGAAAATGGTAAAAAGGATCCGAAACCTGGGCAAGATTTTTGGCGAGAAGAATATAAGTTAAACGCTCTCATTCATAATTACCCCAAACCGTACATTGCTTATATGAACGGCATTGTCATGGGCGGCGGCGTAGGCATCTCCTCGCATGGGTCGCACAGAATTGTCACTGAAAACACGATGCTTGCCATGCCTGAAACTGGCATTGGCTTTTTACCTGATGTCGGAGGTACCTATATTCTTTCTCGATCACCTGGCTTGACAGGACTTTACCTTGGCATGACTGGGGCGCGGATGAATGGGGCGGATGCCATTTTTGCTGGTTTTGCGGATCATTATATTCCTTCAGAGAATCTCTCCACATTAACTGAGAAACTTATTGATGGAGCGAACATTAATACTGTAATAGCAGAACTTTCAGTAGAGGCACCGGACGGTAAGTTAGCTCAGTTACAAACAGATATTACAGATGGCTTTAATGGCGCTACAGCTTTGGAATGTACGCAAAAGATTACGACAATGGCTGAGACAGGAAATGAGTGGGCGGCGAAGACATTGAAGCTTTTAAGGCGTCATTCACCCATTGCAATTTCAGCCGCTTTTACTGCAATTTCACAAGCTCGTTCGTTTGACACAATTGAGCAATGTTTAAATGTAGAATACAGATTCGCACACCGCGCTCTCTTAGGCACAGAATTTTATGAAGGGGTAAAGGCTATTATCATTGATAAAAACCACGTCCCTCAATGGCAACCTCCAACCTTAGAGAGTGTAACGACTGATCAGCTAGATGCTTTGTTCGCCCCTCTTGGCACTGAGGAATGGCTGAGCAACTAAAATACTTAAAGAAACAATTTAAAAGACTTTGTTTGGGAGGATGAAATGGCAAAAATCAGTTTTATTGGCTTAGGTAACATGGGTTTACCTATGGCACAGAACCTCGCCAAAGCTGGGCATGATGTTATTGGATTTGATGCATTACCTGCAGCCAGGGAGGCAGCAACTTCAGCTGGATTTACAATTGGTGAAAGCAATTCACAAGTCGCAGAGACAGCTGAGATTATCATTTTGATGCTGCCAAACGGGCAGATTGTTCAAGACGTTGCGAGAGAAATTTTAACAACGCTACCCAAAGGGAGCCTGCTTATTGATTGTTCTACGATTGATGTGAGCTCAGCTAAAGCTCTGCATGAAATGGCAAATGCTACTGAAGTACTTAGCCTAGATGCCCCTGTTTCTGGTGGTGTTGGAGGGGCTGCTGGCGGCACACTTACCTTTATGGTTGGTGGCTCTCAAGATGCTTTTGAGACAGGTGCTCCTTATTTTGAGATTATGGGACAAAAGGCTGTTCACTGTGGTGATGGAGGCTCTGGTCAATCAGCTAAGATTTGTAACAATATGATGCTTGGTATTTCAATGATTGCCACTTGCGAAGCCTTTGCAATGGCTGAAAAACTGGGACTTTCTCAATCAGCTTTGTTTGATGTTGTCTCGACCTCTTCTGGATCTTGCTGGTCTGTAAATACTTATTGTCCTGTTCCTGGAGTTGGCCCGCAGTCTCCTGCTGACAATGATTACAAGGCTGGCTTTGCTGCCGCATTGATGTTGAAAGATATGGACCTTTCCCAACAGGCTGCTGGCTCTGTTGAAGCTGCAACGCCGCTTGGGGAACATGCAACGCGTCTTTACAAGCAAATGGTTGATGATGGCCAGGGCGGGGCTGATTTTTCTGCAATCATTCATCATCTAGATAAAAAGTAATTTCAAACGATTGGAACATAATCATGAGCACAACAGTCACATTTGAAAAAAAGGGCCGCGTTGCTTTATTAACGTTAAACCGCCCAGAAGCTTTGAATGCCTTAAACTCTGAATTACTTGAAACTTTAATGGGCCATATTAACACTCTGGCTGATGATCCTGACACGGGTTGCATTGTCATCACCGGCTCTGACCGGGCTTTTGCAGCCGGAGCTGACATTAAGGAAATGTCTTCTAAATCTTACATCGAAATGCTGATGACAGATCATTTTGGGCGACATAATGCCATGGAGCGGTGCCGCGTTCCAATAATCGCGGCTGTATCTGGGTTCGCATTAGGTGGCGGCTGTGAGCTTGCCATGATGTGCGATTTTATTCTTGCTTCCGATACTGCCAAATTTGGCCAACCAGAAATTAAACTCGGCGTCATTCCTGGCATGGGTGGTTCTCAACGCTTAACCCGCGCAATTGGTAAATCCAAGGCGATGGATATGATCTTAACAGGCCGGATGATGGATGCTGATGAAGCAGAACGTGCTGGCCTTGTTTCTCGCATCATTCCTGTAGATGAGCTTTTAGATGGGGCATTGAAAGCAGCTGAGACCATTGCTGACTTTTCTCGCCCTTCCGTTTTTGCAGCCAAAGAAACTGTTGACCGAGCCTTTGAGACAACCCTTCAAGAAGGGCTTCATTATGAGCAACGTGTGTTCTATCCGCTTTTCTCAACTGAAGACCAAAAAGAAGGAATGGAAGCCTTTAGTGAAAAGCGTGCTCCAAATTTCAAACATAAATAGGAAGCTAACTCATGTCTGATGCAATTGTAATCGTGGGTGCGGCCCGCACACCTTTGGGCGCTATGCAAGGTGAACTCTCTGACCTAACTGCCAGTGAACTTGGAGGGCATGCAATTTCTGCGGCGCTCGAGGGTTCTGGTGTCGATAAATCAGAAGTCGATGAAGTTCTTATGGGCTGTGTACTCCCGGCTGGACAAGGCCAGGCCCCAGCTCGCCAAGCCGGCTTTGCTGCAGGGCTCGATAAAAACGTGCCTGCTGTGACGCTCAACAAAATGTGTGGCTCAGGCATGAAAACCGTTATGATGGCGCACGACCAACTTAAGGCTGAAAATGGTTCAGTTTTGGTAGCTGGTGGCATGGAAAGCATGACAAAGGCACCCTATATGCTACCGAAAATGCGTGATGGAGCGCGGCTCGGGCACGCAACTGTGGTCGACCATATGTTTCTTGATGGTTTAGAAGATGCCTATGATAAGGGCCGTTTGATGGGTAGCTTTGCTGATGAGTGTGCGCAAAAATATCAACTTTCTCGCGAGGCGCAGGATGACTACGCACTTGCCTCACTCGACCGCGCTAAAAAAGCGCAAGAGAGCGGCGCTTTTGATGCTGAGATTTCTCCTGTTACCCTTTCGACTAGAAAAGGTGACGTCACGATAAGTAAGGATGAAGGTCCGTCTCGGGCACGTCCAGATAAAATCCCTCACCTCAAACCAGCTTTCAATAAAGATGGCACAGTGACGGCCGCAAATGCGTCTTCTATTTCTGATGGTGGCGCTGCTCTCATTTTAATGAGAGAAACTGAAGCTAGAGACAAGGGCTTGAATATTCGCGCTCGTATTTTAGGGCATACCAGTCATGCTCATGAACCTGAGTGGTTTTCGACAGCGCCGGTTCCTGCCATGCAAAATTTACTTAAGAAATGTGGCATGTCGGTTTCTGATGTTGACTTATGGGAAATTAACGAAGCTTTTGCTGTCGTTCCTATGGCTGCGATGGCTGAAATTGGCATGGATCATAGTGCTGTCAATGTTCATGGCGGAGCCTGTGCCATTGGGCACCCAATTGGAGCGTCTGGAGCGCGCATATTGGTAACATTGCTTCATGCTCTTGAACATCATGACAAAACAACCGGTATCGCCTCTCTATGTATTGGTGGCGGCGAGGGAACGGCAGTTGCCATTGAACGTGCAAGTTGATCGATAAAGAAAGATTATATAAATGAAATTAGATAATAGCATTTCTGCTGTTGTTACTGGTGCCGCTTCTGGTCTTGGTGAAGCTGTGGCTCGCGCTCTAGCAGCCAAGGGTGTTCGCGTTACTATTTTTGATATGAATGACGAGCTTGGCAATTTTGTTGCAGGTGACATCAACGGGCAATTTGTTTCTGTTGATGTGTCTGATCCAGAAAGTGTGCGACAAGGTTTTGAGGCTGCTCGTACTTCTCATGGCCAAGAGCGAATTATGATAAATTGCGCAGGCATTGCACCATCAGCTAAAACAGTTTCTCGTGGCAATGCTCATGATGCAGCTCTTTTTGCAAAGACGGTTGCTGTGAATTTGGTTGGTAGTTTTAACACTGCCTCACAATCTGCTGAGGGCATGACGAAGGCTGCCCCGCTTGAGGGAAGTGAACGCGGTGTGATTATCAACACGGCGTCTGTTGCGGCATATGATGGGCAGGTCGGGCAAATTGCTTATGCCTCCTCAAAGGGCGGTGTTGTTGGACTAACCCTGCCGATGGCAAGGGATCTTTCTTCTCATGGTATTCGTGTGGTGGCCATTGCCCCTGGCATTTTCAAAACACCGATGATGGCGCAATTTTCTCAAGAAATACAGGATGCACTTGGAGCGCAAGTGCCGTTTCCTTCACGACTTGGGGAACCTGATGAATTTGCCTCTCTTGGGGTGCATATATGCGAAAACCAAATGCTCAATGGTGAAGTCATTCGTCTCGATGGCGCTATTCGCATGGCGCCGCGTTAAGTATTTCATTTTAATACCGTTTTAAATTTAACAAGCTGATTTGAAGGTTTCAAATCAGCTTGTTTTTTTTATTAGCTTAGCATCTTCCTGAAATTTAGTTTTTGCTTTTAATTAGTTTTTTTACTTGGTTTAATCTTTGCCATTCTGGAATTTCTGCGGCTAAACTTGTTTCCTTCCATTTGGGGTGGCGCCCTATTTCCGTAAAATCTGGGAATTTAGCAAAGAACCGGTTGATGAACTTTTCAATCTTTCTTTTTCGTGCACTGTTTTTTGATTGATCCCAATTATAAACTGCTAACATGACGCCATTGGCAACTGTTGGCACTTTGCTGCCTTTTTCAATTAAGCCTGGGTAATGCTCATGAGATAAATATGATGGAAAATAGAAATGCTCCAGTACATTTACCAGAGGGGTTTTTTCGGAACTATCGAAAAAGAACGTGGCTGGGATAAAATGCAAACCATCCTCTTTGGTAAGACCACTTAGTTTATTTAAAGGCGCCCCACCTACTGTGATCATTGCATCAATTTCCCCTCGCTTTAGTTTTTCCAAGGCAACTTCATTGTTGTAAGTTGTGTATTTAATTTTAACACCAAGCAATTCAAATATATTTCTACTCATAATATTAGTGCCACTATTAGGCGCGGAGATATTGACTAATTTTCCTTTTAAACCTCTGATGTTTTTATATTTCTTATTTCCAATCACGTGCCATTCAGCGTGATAGAGTTTTGTTATGAAATTAATTTTCTTAAAAATATTATTATAAAGCGACCAGTTTTTCCCTCGAAGGTGAGCTAGAATATCCGTTTGGATAATACCCAGATCAACTCCATTTAAAAACATTATATCTAGTGCATTTTGTGCACCACCTTTTGAGAGAACAGGTAATACGCGAATCTGATCACCTAAATCTTCGTTCTTCCCTTCAATCACGTCTACTATGTCTTTGGCTATATGGACCTGAGTATCTGACCCTGCATCTATGACGAGTGTAACTGTATTTTTATTAATTACTTTTCTGACAGAGCTTAAATTTGTTGTATTGAATTTATTTTCAAGTTCTCTTTTTTCTTGGGCTGAGGTTGTGTTCAAATTCATCGTCAATATTATGAAAAGTAGCATTGTTTTGCAGATGGAATTTTTTAAAAATTCTCTCAAATTACTATTTAACTGGCACATGTTTTACTCCGGAAACTAAACTATCTAGTTCTTACTGTTTTTGTTTGATAAATCCCAACTCCTACAAAAAGGTTCTCATCAATCCTTTCCAAATAAGTGCTCTTAAAATCTAGCTTTCCAGTGACAAAGTTGGGCCATTTATAATTTACCCATCCCGTTCTCTTTACCTTCATGACATCCACGAATTCTTGGATCATCAATTTTCCATCGCCATCGGTTAAACGAATGATATTTTTGCCAACAAGAGCCTGAAGCACACCGTGAGCAACAATCACTCCCTCATTATTCATAATGAAAGCGTAGAGATCTCTGTCTCTGAAAATTTTAGTGTGATTGATGGTGTGAAGAGTTTTATTTATTCCATCATTTTTAAATTTTTTAATGACTTGCTTGGCCATTGAGATAGCTTCGCTTGGTGTTCCTCTATTCGAGGACTGTGCTGATGCCTCAAAAGAGACATTTAAAATGAGCATTGCGCACAGAAAAACGATTTTAATTTTCTTAAATTTGTTTTTTATATTCAGCATCTTACCTATTAACCACTTTTAAAAACAAAAAAAGGGCCCGGGGATAATCCCCGGGCCCTTTCTTGATCAAAGGAATTTAAGTTTTGTAATTAGAACTTAATTACGCCACCGATTAGAACAAGATCAATGTCATCGATTGCAGCTTGGCCGCTAATTTCGAATTCTTGATGTTCATAAGTGATATACAGGTGCATTGCAGCTGCATCAATTTCTTGAATTGCGCCAAGTTGCACTTTGTTTGCTTCAGTAGTAGTACCAGCTGCGATGCTAGCTAGAGCAGCAGTTGCATAACCATTGTTAATCTCTGTGTAACCACCCCAAAGAGTAGTTTTACCTAGAGAATTCCAACGTTGTTTAATACCACCTTGAAGGTGCCAACCGTATGTATCATCAGCAGAGTCAGGTGCATTTGCAGCTACGAATGAATCATATTCGAAACCACTATATTGACCGTGAATGAATAGACCCGTTGGGTTATGCATTAAGCCAAAGTTTGCAAGAAGGTTTTCTTCTTTCGTGATGCCACGATCTGAACCAGCAAAACCTTTTCTTGGATCATCACCTTCAAATACACGGTAACCAGCAGATGCTTTAAATGTGAAATCACCGAATTTTTGAGTTGTCTTAATTGCAACATCGTAGAAATCGTCTTCACCCCAAGAAGCTGAGATAGTAAAGCCACCGATAGTCGGGCTATCATAACGAATGATGTTTGTTAGGAAAGATGATTCAAAGAAACTGCCTGATTGCAAGCCACCAGTAATACGGAACAGAGGTGTGCCATTTACTGTAAAGCTTGAATTGCCTAGGAAGTCAGCTTGAGCACCAGATGTAATTGAACTAAAGCCAGCTACATTTGATGAAAATGTTAAGTTATCAGTTGGTGATGAGCCAAAGCCCCATGTTAATTTACCAAGAGATTTACTCTTAATGTACATGTTTGAATCACGGATACGTAGTGAATTTGCGTTGTCATCACTAGCTTGAGATACAGAGAATGTACGATCTGTAAGAGTTTCAATTTCAATGCGGTAACCAGCTGACCACTCGTGGTTGATTTTAGCACCACCAGTAAATCTGATACGTGTAGATGCAAAAGTAGAATCTACATTGTATGCATCGCTATCAGTGCCATCGTCCCAGATCATAAGGGCTTTGTTAACCCAACCTGAGATTTTCAGTGATACCTTACGGTTACCTTTACGAGCTGTTGTTGCTTCAAGTGTAGCAACACGCTCTTCTAAGTCTGCACAACAGTCCCCCCCAAGGTCAGCAGCAGATGCTGAACCTGAAGTTGCAACCATCATTCCACCGGCAACAAGCGCGGCTAAAGAAAGTTTAGTTTTCATGATTTCCCCAATCATTAATTTATCTCCATCCCCATCTAAAAAATGGAAACTCAATAAGTATATTTTAATATTAGAACTATCATTAAATCATTGTTTGAATGTTTAATGATTGCACCTTGGATAGGAAATGTTGCTCAATAATTTCTGAATTGTTACGAATTGTTGCAAGGAGTGCGAATTCACTTTGTTTGACCATTTAAAGGGTGTACTAGCCCATTTTCATGATCTTAACATACACGGTATAATCATACTACGAGCCCCTGAAACACCTCTTTTAGACCTATTCTGCACTGGTACAAAAGTTTAACAAAACGTTACGTTGCAAAATCGCAACATGTTGTAAAACTATCTCTAAAAATCGACTTTTCAGTGAATTTAAAGTTCCTGACCGGGTATTTCTATTAGGAGTGCTCTTTCTTTTAAGAATGGATGTAGCTTGATAGCCTTTCGTAGTGCCTTTTGCCCTAATCCAGTTCGTCCCTGGCTCATCAAAATTTGTGCTTTTCCAGCTAATGCTCCAAAGTGGTTTGGTTCTAGCTCTATGGCACGATCAGCGTCCTCTAGAGATTTATCAAATTCTTCACGAAGAAAATGCACGAATGCTCTTTGATTCCAAACTTCGGCCCAGTCGGGTGTCTTTTCAACCACTTTGTTTAAAATCTCTAAGGACCCTGCGAAATCATAAGCTCTGCGTCGTTCCATAGCTTTTGCCAAAAGATCTGTTGCTTCGGCATTGGGACCAATTATCCAGCTTTGCCAAATTCTATCTTCTATTGCTCTGGCTGCACTTTCTGTTTTGGAGTTTTTTAATTCTATATATAGAGCCTCGATTTTTTCATTTGCCATTGCAAACTGCAAATTCCCAGTCGTTAAAACTGCAAACATTAGATGGGATAGTAAAAGTGTATAACTGACAATTAAGGACACCTTAAATTTTCGGGCTCTCTTACTAACGACAATAGATTTGGCAATGTCATTCATCAGCACTCTCCTTAGTTATATGTCCCGTCTCAAATGCCATGATCAAATGCCCTAAATTTAGGCCAGATGACCTCTAGAGACGTCCGCAAAGCATTCTGAATAAACCATACTTAAAGATGTTTGAATATAGGATTTCACGATATGTTTACTGGGGAATTACTCCATTAATTTCGACAGGGCTAAAGGATCTCTGTCTCCCTGATAGGTTGATACCCCAATTATATCGGATCAAATCCTCAAGTTATTCACAGACTTTTTTCATCGTAACAGCTTGTAGTTACATAAAAACTTTCATTACACAGCTATATCCGTGCGAAACAGTAAAAAAGCACTTTTATTTCTCACAATAAATGAGATGATTGCACGGTATTAGGATACTCTTGCCTTGAAACTAAATAAATTCTGATCGCTTGGTGATGCATATCACCTTTCTGAATTTATTAAGGTGAGTTTCTATTGTTCTTCTGCCAACGCTGTAATCGGGTGAGTTTACCCCTTTAGATTTGGTCGCCCTTCATTTTTGAAGGTATTTTTGTCATTTAGTAATTTGCGTCATACGAGTTTTAGTTAAGTGCGTTTGTGTTTTTACATGTCGTTTTAGCTGCAGATTTATTCTGTGTGAGGGAAAATGCTTAATAGACAATTTTATAGGCGACAAAGGTCAGCTCGGGGGACAGTTCAGGCAAAATTTGAACTAACCTTCAAAATCTTATTCGTTTCAGTTTGTTTCGTTGTGCTCAGTGGTCTTACCCATTTCAATAGCGCAAGTGCTCAACAAACCAATTCAACTCAAAGACAAGACAGCTTTGAGAAAAGTAAAAAACGGATTTCTAGCCCGAGAGTAAAATCTGATGACCTCGATAGCATTGGCTATAAGGTGATGGATGGTGTTGTCGTCATTCCTGAGATTAGAGTTGAAGGCGGTTATGATAGTAACTTTGATGAATTTTTCCCTGAAGAAGGGTCTTCTTTTGGATTGATCGACGGATCATTTCTTATGGGTTACATCAAAGAAGATCAAGCTGTTACCCTCACATTTAAAGGCTCTTATGATCGATTTTCAGAATTAAAGCCTGAGGATAGATGGGATGCTGGTGTTAATTTAGATACTTATTATCGTATCTCTCCGAATTTAGAGTATAGCAGCGGTTTATTTTACTATCGTGATGAAGTTAGTTTGATTAACTCGGAAACGTTTTCTTCTCATTCCAAGCTGGATTACACAGCTGAAACTTTCACAGCTTACCTACAATCAGAATCCTATAAACTTAGGTATATAGGCAAAGAACCTGATTTAAGCTTTTTAGATGCCAGTGAGCGTCCGTTTTTACGCAATGGAGCTTTCAATGTAGAACGAAGCGAGATCTCAGGTGGTGGTGTTTGGGGAACGAACCGTCTTGTTGGTCTCTATGGTTCTGCCGGCTTTGGCATTTCAGATTTCACAGACCAACCTGATGAAACCCGTTTAGACAGAGATGCTAATGAATTTTGGTTGATTGGTGGTATTCGCCTCAACCTTTCCTCCTACCTTTTGGCTGAACTTGGCTGGCGCTACAATGAACGAGACATTAAAGATCGTGTTATTGGCAACTATGACAGCAATGGTTTCGACGCTAAGATTACTTGGGTTCCTAATGATTATCTAACAATTACATTTGAAGCTGATAAGTTTTTTGCTGAGCCATCTGCGGCCTTTGCCGTTGTTGCTGATGTTCAACGTTATGAAATTAGAGCTTCGATAAAGACTTCTACACGATCTGATTTGGATATTTATGCCTCGCATGAACTCAGACGTGAAGTGGGCTCAAACCTAAAATACGAAGAAGAAACGATTGGTGCTGAATACCGTTACCAAGTAACTTCAACACGTCAATTTTACGTAACAGCGCTTTACGAAGAAACCGTTGAGGGATGTAATTGTACTGATTACAATCGCTTCAAAATTGGGATTGGCTATAAAATTAATTTTGTGCGGAACCCGAGTGACCTAGATATTGAAGAAAATTATACTGCACGCATCTTACCCGGCGTTAGCATGGTTGAGACTAGAGTGAGTTACTCTCGTCTAGTTTTACCTGAGATGAACATGGTCGCGATAATTAATTCTGGCTTCACTCAAGTGACTGGTAATGGTGAAGATCATGATGGCGAACTTGATGGTGCTCGTATTGATTTTAGAATTCCCGGCTTTGCAGGAATTCAAACTTCTGATGAACTCAATAGGCTTGGCCTTGGCGGACGTGATTTAAGTTTTAATCTTGCTGGCTATTATGGGCATTATTCATCAGACCAAACCACAACGTGCGCATCAAGTGGTGTTGATGGCCATTGTGTTTATTTCAATGTTTTTGACAGTCAACCAGCTATTGTGAATAGCACTGGACCAGATAGTGATTTCACAACGACTACCAAACGTGATGTTAGCGCATGGGGTGTTGCTTTAGAGACTAAATTTAATAATGGGCTATCTCCTAACTTCAATTCACCTTTTAGAATTGGTTTATCTCTTAAAGCCTTGCAACAAGATACGCATTTAGTTGCAACAGAGTCGACTGGTAACGAACATGTCGATTATCATGAAGATCTGGATAGCTTCTATTATGGCCTTTACATCGCTGTTGATCGTTCCGTTAATCTTGGCAATGGTTTCAGTCTGGGTGTAAATGCTGAAGCTGGTGCTTATTTTGTCGATAGTAGTTATAAGGGACGATATACAGCTGCTCTTGAATGTGGTTGCGCCAACATCCACGATAGTGCTGATAGCAAGGCTTCTGACCAAGACATATCTTTTATTGGTTCTCTCAGAGTTGAATTGAATAAGAATATTGGCTGGGGAACATTTGGACTGTTTGCTGAGGGTGAATACTACTCTTATGCTCCTAAGGTTAAATATAACAACAACGACAATCCATCTGTTACAGGCACTAATGTTGGCACTTCGATTGAAGGTGACGAAGCTTATAGCTATAGCTTTGGTGGTCGTTTGAATATTCCACTGAACTAGATGCTCCTTCAGAAACACCTATTCAATAGTACTAGAGATTAAGTAAGCCCCTGCCATTTAATTAAGTTTAAGTGGCGGGGGTTTTCGTTTTTTGTTTCTTCATCTTTTGTTTTTTCCCGTAAAAATAGAGCCTGCTTAACTACCCTCATATCGCTTCAATTGATGGTCTTTAACCTTCCAGCAACACCCCCTAAGTGCTTAATAATTAAGGTTAATTATTCATTACATTCTCACTAACTTCGGTACATCTCTACCTATTTTGCTACAGATGTTAAGACCTTTTTTACTTTTCAAAACTGGGAGGGGAAAGAGGTTTTTTGTTCATTTTAGTAGTTAGTCTGGGAGTTAGTTTATGAATAAATTATTATCGCTCGTAGTGGCGATGGTAGCGCTTACAATGCTATCCATCTCTGGTGCACAAGCTGGTGGTTCTGACGGTGGTCAGAAATATAATCCGGCTAAAAGATATTCTTCAATGATGACTTATAAGCGGCATCGTCCTCATTATGTCATTGTTAAAAAGAAAGTGATTATTAAGAAGAAATTCGTTAAGAAAAATAATCGCAAAATTAAAAAGCTTATTCGTAAGATCAAGCATCTTAAAAGAAATAAGAGATACAACAAAAAGAAAATCAGACACCTTAAAAAAGTTCTTAAGCGTCTAAAGCGTAAGCATCGCGGTCACAAGCGTCATGGTTATAAGCGCATTGTTCGTAAAAAAATCATCATTAAAAAAGTTCGCATTGTAAAACATTCTCGCCCATGCGGCCGTAGTCACTACTCTGTGAAACATAAAAAATTCCGTAAGCCACATGATCGTCGTAAGACTCAAATGGGTGGTCGCCCTTCTAAGGGTACAAAAATGAATGGTGGAAATAACCGTAATCGCAACCGTAATGCTTAATGATTTTGCATCAAATGCCCAAAGACTATAAATGATGGGCATACGCATAATATAAAGTATTGATCATTTTCAATGACCTTACCCCTTGCACTAACGTGCAAGGGGTTTTTTATTTTTCTCTCCCTTTTTAGGGATTGCGTTTAAAAACCTAAGGGACCTCTTGCGCTTCTCTCCATTGACTATTAGATTGCCGCATCTGGTTAACCTTTTTAGTTGAAAGTATTGATAGACAATGAAAGATTTTGAGGGCAGCTCAAAAGAGCATTTGCGGGCCTTTGTTGAGCGTATTGAACGGCTTGAAGAAGAGAAAAAAGCTATTGCTGATGATATTCGCGAAGTTTTTGCGGAGGCTAAAACTATGGGATTTGATATCAAAGCAGTGAGACAAATTTTAAGTATCAGGAAAAAAGAACCTCATGTTCGCGAAGAAGAAGAAGCCGTTCTAAATACTTATTTGATCGCCCTTGGCATGCTGCCAGAATTTGAAGATTAATTAAGTGAGCAAACAATCTCGTCAAAAAAAAGCGGACAATCATTCAAAAGGAGTTGGTCTGGCAAAAGATGCTGGTCTAACACCACGTTTCATTGTGCAAGATTGGCTCTTTGATATTTTCCGTCGCGCGAAGCCCTTAGATGATCTATTGTCTCAAAGCGAAAACAATAGTGACTGGCAAAAGCTAAATTCTAGAGACCGGGCTTTTGCTCGTTCTTTGCTCATGACCTCATTACGTCATAAGGGTGAGATAGATTGGATTGTCGGACAGTTTTTAAAGAAACCACCTCAGGCTAAAACGAGAGTCAATGAAATATTGTGCCTTGGTGTTGCGCAATTGCTTTACATGGAAGTCTCGGATCATGCGGCGATTGATACCAGTGTTCGGTTAGCGAAACGATCAGACAAATCTCGTCACCTAGCGAAACTTGTCAATGCCATATTGCGTCAAGTTACGCGGGCCGAACCTAAGGAGCTTACTCCACCAGAGGGCAACAACATCAATGTACCTGAATTATGGAAACAGCGATGGGTGAAGCAATATGGTGAGACGGTTGCATCGAAAATCGCTAAAGCAAGCTTGGAGCCAGCTGCTCTTGATATAATTGTTAAAGAAAATGCGGCTAGCTGGGCGACAAAACTTAACGGTAGAATTATAGGTGGTGAAAACAATTCTCCGGGTTATGGAATTCGAAAAGACCATCGAGGCATTGTCACAGAGCTTGAAGGGTTTACTGACGGGGACTGGTGGGTGCAGGATTACTCTGCTCATTTGCCCTGTACACTTTTTGAAAGTGCACCCGGCTTTGGTTCTTTGGCTGAAAAACACGTCGCTGATTTATGTGCTGCCCCTGGGGGGAAAACCGCAGCTCTTTTGAATAAAGGTGCTGTTGTGACTGGGGTTGATATCTCAGAAAAACGACTTTCTCGTTTAACAGAAAATCTCGACAGACTTAATTTCAAAGCCTCATTAGTTCAAAGTGACATTTTAACTTATACGCCAGAAAACCTATTTGATGCCGTTTTGCTTGATGCCCCCTGCTCCGCTACGGGAACGATCAGGCGGCATCCGGATATTTTATATTTGAAGACAAAAGATATAATTTTTGAATTGCGTAAACTTCAAAGACAAATGCTTGAAAAGGCAATTACTTTTCTAAAACCAGGTGGTTTACTTTTATATTGCACCTGTTCCCTTGAACAAGAGGAAGGGGACTTACAAATTGATCATTTTCTTAAAAACAATGACATCATCGAACGCGTGCCAGTTGAAGCAAAAGAAATTGGCGGGCATGCTGACTGGTTGACAAAATCTGGTGATGTTCGTCTTTTGCCATTTTTTAGCCCCTTTAACGACGATGAATGGGCAGGTATGGATGGATTTTTTATTAGTCGATTACGCTTGAAAAAGTAACTGACATAACTCATCCGAATTGATGCATGTGAGCTTCATGTGAAATTTTATCTAAAAGCTATATAATAGAAGCCTCGCTTCTGATATATTTTGCATATATCTGCTTTACCTTGAGGGGGATCAAAATCTTAAGAAAAGCAGATCCTTTAATCAATAGCGGACCCCCAGAGTATAGATTCATATAAGTTTATGGGAAAAATTTTTAATCGTACGCCCTCTTCTAAAACGTCTTTCTCTAAGACCAAGCGCGGCCTTGCTCTTGGTTTAAAGCGATCACCTTTGCTTCGTTGGCGTTACGGTAAAACGAATGTTGAACAGTTATTATTGGTTCCTCGGGATTTAAGAACTGCAGACCCAAGTCTTTCTATTGAATTAGATATGGGGCAATTTGGTCTTGCTGGTGCTACCGTTTTTTTAAATGGCAGCTCGCCCTTACACGCCACTCCTCCTAATATTAATTGGGAAAAAGAGCTGCATGGGTTCGGCTGGATTCGTAACTTACGGGCAGCTCGAACAGATAGAGCTCAAGAACAAGCTCAAGAAATTACCCGCGATTGGCTTTCTCAGTTTTCATCACAAAAAGGTCTTGCCTGGGAGCCTGAGGTGGTTGCGCGCCGCCTTATTAGTTGGTTATCTCATTCTAACTTTTTGCTCTATGAATCTGATGAACGTAGTTACCTGGCCATGATGTCAGCCATTGATGATCATATGAAGTTTCTCTCAATGACAGGTATTCAGGCAAAACCCGGGATGCCTCGTTTGCTTTCTCTTATTTCCTTGATGTTTGCTGGGCTTTGCGTGAGTGAACAGGAGAAATTTGCGGACCAACATGTGAAGCTCATGTGCAATGAACTTGATAAGCAGATCTTATCTGACGGGGGGCATGTCTCTCGTGATAATTCAGTCCTTGCTAGCATTCTTATTGACCTTTTACCGCTCAAACAATGTTTTGTAACGCGCAACCTTCCTCCGCCTCAGCCGCTTATTGATGCGATTAATCGCATGTTACCTATGATCCACTATATGAGACTTGGTGATGGCCTGATGAGCCGCTTTAACGGTGCTGGGACAACCTTACCGGACACTCTCAGCACTGCAATGGCATATGATGATGCTGCGAACGAGCCTTTAAAGGAAGCACAAGCATCCAAGTATTATCGCCTTCAAAAAGGGAATGTCATTCTCTTGATGGATGGAGGAACACCTCCTGATCTGGATCTTAGTGCTAAATCCCATGCAGGATGTTTATCATTTGAAATGTCTTCCGGTTCTTGTCCTGTCATTGTTAATTGTGGTGCGGCACCGCCGGCTTATCAGACGATGGCAAGTAATGCGCGTGCTAGTGTTGCTCATTCAACAGTGACAATTAATAACCGCTCATCAGCACAATTCATTCATGACAAAACTGTTAAACAAAGTGAGCATCCAAGCTTGTTAGCTGGGCCTGTAAGCGTGAAAGCGTTTTACGAATCTGACGCTGAAAAGAGCAAAATTATTGGCTCGCATGATGGATATTTAGACCGGTTTGGTTTGATCCATCATCGTATGCTTTCGCTCTCAAATGACGGCTATAGTTTTATTGGTGAAGACTGGATTGAGGTGGCTGCAACCGAAGCTAAAGAAGATCATAAAATGGGTTGGCCTTTTGCTGTTCATTTTCATATCCATCCGGATGTGATAACGACACGTGCAGCGAACGGTAAATCAATTACCCTTACTTTGCCTGATAGTCAGGAATGGAAGTTTTCAGCACAAGGTCAAATCATTTATTTAGAAGAAAGTATTTTTTATGCTGATTTTGCTGGTCCTTGCCAATCTGTTCAAGCGGTTATTCGAGGGAATTGCATAGAGAATAAGAAAATATCATGGTTGTTGGCGAAGGTTGTTAAAACTCATTCAACAAAGCAACCGAAGGTGCCAGAGTGGATTTCTGAAAATGTCGTCCCATTAGATCGGCAAGAGGATGAAAATGATACGGTTCCTAAACCTATAAAAGAACCTGAACCAGAAATTGCTGGCAAGTCACATTTGAATAAGTCTCAGCCAAAAGAAGTAGATGAAATTAAAGGTGGTATCAAGGGCAAGAAGGCCCCACCCCCACCGCCAACTAAAGATGTACCTTCACGGATTACTGATCTTGTTGAGGATGATGAATTTGAAGAAGATATAGAAGACGCAGAGAGTAGTTTAATGGCTCGCTTGCCTCACTACAAATTGCCGGAAGAAAGGTCTGATGCAAGCAAAGAAGACAAAAGTAAAT
Source organism: Hyphomicrobiales bacterium 4NK60-0047b (assembly GCA_040367435.1). Taxonomy (NCBI): domain Bacteria; kingdom Pseudomonadati; phylum Pseudomonadota; class Alphaproteobacteria; order Hyphomicrobiales; species Hyphomicrobiales bacterium 4NK60-0047b. The sequence continues at coordinate 201,933 of BAABWY010000005.1, forward strand.
CTGATAAGAAAGACAAAACGTCAGATACCCCGCCGCCGCCACCTCATATTTCTGATCGGCAAAAACCTTCAGCCTCATCACCTGCTTCTGTCGCGTTATCAGATCGCATAGCTTCAATGCGCGAGCAGAATGAAGAAAACTTAAAATCAACCAGTGTTAAGAAAAAGCATACACACAGTAAAACTGGGGTAAAAACACCGGCTAAAAAAGACAAAACCTTAGATGGAGATGGTTTTGCTAAAGACAAGCCATTACCGGTGAAGAAACTTCCTCCTAAAAAATCACCTGTAAATCATAGTGAAACTAAAAAGAATACTCTTAAACCATTACAAACGTCGAAAAATCCGGAAGCTTCTTCTAAAAAAACAGGACCTTGGGCTTTCCCCGATGATGAAACAGGACCTAGTGATGAAGAGTAGACGGTTTAAATTAAGATAAGCCGTTTGACAGCTGCTGATTTAGAGGTTAGAGCATGTCTTTAAATTCAATCATTCTTTAATAATTGGCTTCTGTGTGGGTTTCATACGGGTTTTTTAGATATTTAAGTCAGGTTCTTCGAGGCTTTATTCATACTGCCTCACTTATGAGAACTGCTAGGTATGAGGATGGCAAAGAAACTTGCCTCTTCACCAATCTTTGAATGCTTATTTTCTCTTTTATTAAAGCTATTTTTTTTGCTGAAAGGTTCTTTTTTCACATGCTTCGCCCTATTCAACGTGCTCTGATTTCTGTTTCGGATAAAAATGGTATTGTGGATTTTGCAAAGGCACTGAATGCACGTGGAATTGAGTTAATCTCAACAGGGGGAACGTCAGCTCTTTTAAAAGAAGCTGGTCTTGATGTTCAGGATGTTTCTGACATCACAAAATTTCCTGAAATGATGGATGGCCGCATTAAGACTTTGCACCCAGCTGTGCATGGCGGCCTGCTTGCTGTTAGAGATAATGATGCTCACAGCAAGGCACAAAAAGACCATGGCATTGAAAACATTGATTTGCTTGTGGTGAACCTTTATCCGTTTGAAGAAACAGTTGCTAAAGGCGCTGATTTTGACACCACGATTGAAAATATCGACATTGGTGGCCCTGCCATGATCCGCGCAGCGGCAAAGAACCATGATGGTGTGACTGTGCTTGTTGATAATGATGATTTTGATGCTCTGCTCACAGAGTTAGAAGCCAATGACGGGAAGGTTTCAGAACGTTTTAGAAAAGTTTCGGCGCAAAAAGCCTATGCGCGGACAGCCAATTATGACGCAGCGATTTCTAACTGGTTTGCATCAGCGCTTGAGATTGATCATCCGAAATGGGTGAGTGTTTCTGGTGAACTTTCGCAAACAATGCGCTATGGTGAGAACCCTCACCAAAAAGCAGCCTTTTACACAACAGGCGATCAACGCAAAGGTGTTTCCAGTGCCACTCAAGTGCAAGGCAAGGAACTTAGTTATAATAACTTAAACGACACTGATGCCGCGATTGAGTTGGTGTCTGAATTTGACCCTAGTATTTCACCAGCTGTTGCGATCATTAAACACGCTAATCCTTGCGGTGTCTCAACGGGCAGCTCATTAACTGACGCGTACACTAAAGCACTGCGCTGTGACCCAGTATCCGCGTTTGGCGGCATTATTGCCCTCAATCAAACTCTTGATGAAGAGGCGGCAACTGAGATTACGAAAATCTTTACTGAAGTGGTGGTTGCTCCTGCAGCCACAGAAGGTGCAAAAGCTATTTTGGCGAAGAAGAAAAATGTTCGGCTTCTATTAACTGAAGGGTTACCGGCACCGAAAGCGGCTGGAATTTCAGCAAAGATGCTTTCTGGTGGGTTCTTATTCCAAGGCCGTGACAATGGCACCATTGAGGAACTTGACCTAAAAGTCGTAACAGAGCGCCAGCCATCGGCACAAGAGCTAGCCGATATGAAGATCGCATTTAAAATTTGTAAGCATGTGAAATCGAATGCAATCATCTATGTGAAAGATGGTGCAAGTGTTGGCATTGGAGCGGGCCAAATGAGCCGGGTTGACAGCGCGCGCATCGCGGCTTGGAAAGCTGAAGAAGCGTCTAAAGAAGCAGGCCTTTCGGAAACACTAACCAAGGGCAGTGTTGTCGCATCTGACGCATTCTTCCCATTTGCAGATGGCTTATTAGCCGCTGCAAAAGCTGGAGCAACGGCCGTTATTCAACCAGGTGGTTCGATGCGCGACGATGAAGTGATTGCCGCGGCAAACGAAGCTGGCCTTGCAATGGTTATGACTGGCATGCGGCATTTTAGGCATTAATCCTCTCACGGCTATTCCAAGCGCTTAAGGCGCTTGGGCCTCCGAGGGACGGCGCTAGGCACCGGACGCCCTCTGTCGTCATGTCCCCCAGTCGAAGTGACTGGGCTCCCTCTTCGTGTAGTAGGGTTGTTTGATTTCGTGTAGTAGGGTTGTTTGATTCTCTCTCTCACAGCTATTATTTTTAGTGGAGTTTCAGGCTGCGCCCACCGGCAATCGCAAGAAACTGTGTCAGGCAGCAACATCTAATTTTTCAATTTGAGTTTTTCTTTGCTTCGCAGCGTTATATTTAACTGCTTTTAGTTAGATCAGAAGAGCTGAAAAAAACCTTCTAATTTATTTCTCAAAACCAGCCCTGACAGCGTGAAAGCTCAATTCATAAGGTGTTGTTCATCAGCCAATCAACAATATTTAATCAATAATCAACTTTATTATAATACACTAAATTTTACTTAATAACCTGCTTTATTTTAGTTTACTTTTTTTTAACTTACTAAACAAGCATACGTGATTTCTATATTAACTATATACTAATCAATTGAATGTGTTTGGTCCTCTGTTGTTTAGGAGAGATGTTTTGCCAAAGATTTTATGCGTTGATGACGAAGAAGACCTCAGACAGGATATTGTCGAAGAGCTGCAAGATGCTGGCTATGAAGTTATTGAAGCCTCCAATGGTAAAGAAGGACTGCAAGCCATTTTAAATGGTGAACCGGACCTTGTGGTTAGCGACATTACAATGCCTGTGATGGATGGCTATGAATTAATTTCTACCTTAAGAACAAAACATCCCAAATTTGACGAAATGCCTTTTATTTTCCTTTCCGCACTTGCTGATAAGGAAAATGTTTTAAAGGGAATGAAAACCGGCTCTGATGATTACATAACCAAGCCGATAGATTTTGATATCCTTTTAGCCAAAGTTGAAACTCGCCTGCGTCAAGCTGGTCGTATGATTGAGCGTAAGAAGAAAGAACACCTTTTATTATATAAAGCCATGAAGAAACGGCAAAATAACGAGGGTGGGCAAGAACCAGCTAAGACACCCCCTCCAGTTGCTAAGAATTTTGTTTTCGTTGGGAAACAAGGGGCTATGCAATCTGAATTCAAGAGTCTTTTGGAGCAAGAAGGAAATAAAGTAACCACATTTTCCAGCGGCCGAACTTATTTGACGAAAAGAAAACAGATCTCAGCTGACATTTACTTCTTCTGGCTTAAAACTGATGACTTTGATTTTCCTAAGATTTACTCACGCTGCAATGCTCAGGAGAATAAAATGGTTTATGTGACAGAACCATCAGATAGAAAATTTACGAAATTTTTATTGTCTAAAATCGATCTGACGGAATTAACTGGAGTACTAAAACTCCCTTCTGAACATGGTGAAATACATGGTCAAATTTCACAGTGGATGAAGGATTAATGTTTTTTCGTTTTTAACTTTTTTACTAGGGCGTAGGATTGCTGCGAGATTTCAATGCGTAACTTTCTAAAACTAATTATAAGTTTCGGGTTCTTGGCTGTTTCTCCTGCGCTGAGTTTAGCCGACGAGGCTCTCTCTTTAAAAAGTCAATTCAAACGGCCATTAGAAATTAAATTCCCTAAATCAGCTCCCTATTCCCCTCAACTCGTTACTTTGGGAAAAATGCTTTTTTTTGATCCACGACTATCAGGGAAAAACAATCTCAATTGCGCCAGTTGCCATAACCCTTCATTTGGTTATGAGGTGCCTGTCAAAACGCCAATAGGTGCAACGCTCACCCCTCTAAAACGTCAAGCACCAACTTTACTGAATATGGCTTGGGTTGCCCCCCTCTTTTGGGATGGACGTGCAGAAACACTTGAAGAGCAAGCGGCGGGGCCCATCACTCATCCAGATGAGATGGGCGGTAACTTTGATACGATTATAGAAAGATTGAACAAAAGTTCAGAATATAAAAAATTTTTCCACTACCTCTTCCCGCAAACCGGCATAACACGCACAAATATTTTAAAGGCCATTGCCACTTATGAGAGAACTATCATAGCGGGCTGGGCTCCTTTTGATAAATGGGTTGATGGTGACGAAACAGCCATATCAAGTGCCGCAAAAAGAGGATTTATCATTTTTAACGGTGCTGGGAAATGTGCCGCATGTCATTCTGGATGGAATTTCACAGATAATAAATTCCATGATATTGGCCTTGAAATAAAAGAAAAAGATTTAGGACGAGCCGTACAAGACCCTGATGATATATTTGCTAAAAATGCTTTTAAAACACCCACTCTTAGGAACCTCTCTCACCGTGCTCCTTTTATGCACAATGGTTGTTTTGAAACTTTAGAGGATGTGATTGATCATTATGTGGATGGAATTATTAAACGACCCTCGACATCACCCTTTATAATGAATGCCCCCTTAAGCAATGGTCAGAAAGCAGATTTGATTGCTTTTTTAAAGTCTTTAAGTGCTGAACACCAAGATGTCAGCATGCCCATTCTACCTAATTGAGGGACTAATTATGACATCTATGCGTTCAAAAATTTTCATATCTATCTTTGCAACATTGCTATTAGGCATCATGCTTTGTGGTTATCTTTTTTACGTAGCAAAATTAGGTAATCATCAAGTCCAAGAAATTACTTATAAGACTTTTAAAACAGCTGAATATTCTGAAGCGTTCCATGATAGTTTTAAAACCATGAATGCTCTGACCAAACGCGTTTTGACCATGTCAAATTTCATCACAAAAGAAAAAATAAAAGAACAATTTGAAATCACCAATAAAGCTTTTTCAAAGGCCTCTAAAGGCATGGCTGAATATTCACTCAATCCATCAATTCAACAAAAATTTCAACAAATAAAACTCCATAAAGAAGCATGGGTGAGGGATAGCAAATTACTATTAGGATTAGAACAAAGTGATACAATTCCTATCTTGGAGATTTACAAGCGCCGACAAGAAAACCTTCATCATGCACTAGATGAATTTCTTTCACTGGCAAAAAAGGAAGCCTCGGAACAACTTCTTCTTTCTGAAAAACAGTTGGACAAAACTTTACAGACGACCTTTGGACTTACCTTGATGATCTCTGTTGTCTTTACTATTTGTGCATATTTCCTTGCCCGTGGCTTAAGTAATCCACTTATTAGTTTGGTGCGTACAGCTGAACAGTTGTCAACAGGTAACACTGACGTAACCTTTACCCAAGCAAATCGGAGGGATGAAATTGGTGCTGTGGTACGTGCTGTTGCAGGCTTTCGTGATGGCGTGATCGACCGATTATCATTGCAAGAAAGTTTTAAATTGCAAACGGAAGAGTTGAAGGAAGCCCTTTCTAAAGAAAAAGAACTTAATGAATTACAAAGCGAATTTGTCTCTATGGCAAGCCATGAATTTCGCACTCCATTGGCAATTATTGATGCATCTGCCCGCCGTATGGAACGCCGTAAGGAAAAACTATCTCCCGATGATATTGGCAAAAAAACCAAAAAAATTCACAATGCGGTTAACCGTATGCTCGGCTTAATTGAATCAACATTAATGATGGCCAGGGCCGATAAGGGCAAGCTATCCATTTCACCTAAAGAGTTAAATTTGCGTGAGCTTATAGAGCAATGTTGTGAAACTCAAAATGAGATTGTAGCTAGTCACACAGTAACTTATGACCTTGAAGATTTGCCAGAAATTTTTATTGGAGATCAAGCGGCTCTCACACAGGTTATGACCAACCTATTATCGAATGCAGTAAAGTACTCTCCAGATTCCTTTACAATTGAGGTAAAGGGGTGGGTTCAGAATGCTGATATCTACATTTCCGTTCAGGACCATGGGTTGGGCATGGATGAAGAGGATGTCTCAAATTTATTTGGCCGTTTTTTCCGTGCGAAAACATCAACAGGTATTCCTGGAACTGGAATAGGACTTAACTTGGTCAAAACACTTATTGAACTGCATGATGGTGAAATCTCTGCCTTGTCCTCACAAGGGAAAGGCAGCACCTTTACTTTCCGGCTTCCTATGAAAGATGAAAATTATAATAACCCTGATTTGGAGATAGCGGTGTGAAGGGTAATATTCAGGCTTTCACTTGGAGTTGGCGGCATGAAGTAACTGGTAATTAAATCGAAGTCATCTTCAGAAGCAGAGAATTCATGATTACCAGATTCATTTCTCTTTTTTAGACGGGCTTTACAGAGTTCATCTGGCACATCAATAAAATGTAGTTCATGCCTCACACCAGCAGCATCACTAATTCCTTTCATCCACTCACGTATAGAAACCGTATTGGCAGGAAAATCCAGCACAACAGAAACTCCGGAACTTAGTATTTGGCCAACATGACTGCCCATCACTTGACGCAGGCGTTTTGAGCACCTGATGTAGTCATCTATGTTCGATATTTCTTCAGGGTAGAGCTGCGATAGCCAGGCATCTTCGCTTATGAGTAGCGTTGATGGCTCATCTGCGAGCTTGGAAGCTAATCTTGATTTCCCAGCTGCGATTTTTCCGCAGATAAGATGCAAAGTTGGAAGATCGTTAGACATTGGTTTTCCTCAAAAAATGCAGATGAACGTCACTTAAGACGTTGGGGCAAACAAATAGAAATCCCGACCTAAGTGGTTAAGCCGGGTTGCTAATTCGAATAACACCAGCCAATAGGCATATTGTTGTTTGATGAAAAATCATGACTTTGTTCATATCATATTGCCAAGATTTAATACAAGAGTGCCCCTAGAATAGCTGAATGAAACCATGTAAAAAGAACCATCATGTTTAAAGCTGATACACAGAAGAGAAACATTTTTGAGAAACGTTCTGAACCTGAAAATGGGTGAGCTAGTTTGCTCTTAAAGATTGATTTAACCTGATTTTTGTCTTTTTAGAAATTTGAGTTTTTCATAAAAAGGTTCATAGCTTGTAAGTATTGAACTTCGGTCAGGGAAAGAAAATTTAGAGTTCTTTGTCTCAGAATTTGTTCCAATCCATAGCCCTATTTCTTTTGGTAGTTCCTTGCTTAAATGTGTTAGCTCATTTTCCAAAGTATCATCGTGTTTTTGATTGACTATACTTAGTACTACCGCGGCAGGATTGAATTCATCGATCATACCTATCAAATCTTCAAACGGTAAATTAGGCCCTAAATAATGACAATGAAACCCTTCAGAAGCGGCTATATAACTGCCCATCAAAAGGCCAATTTCATGAAGCTCTTTACTCGGTGTTGTGAAGATTATAGTCGGCCCATTGGCTGACATTTGCAAGGTTCTTATGGCGACCGTTATTTCTTCCTTAAAGATGCTTGTTAAGGCGTGCTCTGTGGCGATATTAATGGTTTTGTTTAACCACAATTCACCGATTTTTCTCCATGTTGGAGATAGAATATATTCAACGATGCTTGTTGGTTGATGAAGAGAGGCTGCATAACCTACTAAGAAGCGGAACCGTTTTAAATCAGAATTTTGAACCGCTTGCAAAAGATCATCTAATAGTTTTTGTTCCTCTTGACGCAAGCTCACACGACTTGGCAGGTCACAAAGTTCTTCCAACTCTTTTATAGATTTATTCGCCAAATGTCTTATGGGGTGCCCTGCCTTTACAAGGGAGGACAATTTGCTGAGTTTACTTAAATCTTGCTCGCTATAGATACGCTGGCCTTTTTGATCTCTTGAGGGGGCAAGAAATTCAAAACGGCGTTCCCATGTTCTTAATGTCTCAGAGTTTATGCCAGTTAAATTTGAGATAGCTTTGATTGAATACATTGATTTAGAAGCCCAAACAGCGTGATGCGAATCAGTCTTATCCTCACATCTTACAATAAAAGAAACAGAACATGGTCAACCTTTCACTCTTATGAACATTATTTTTATAATTAATAAGTTGTTCACAGGTTGTTCAGTATGATGCATTTGCGTAAAAGTGAATGAAAAGGAAGTATCATGGAGTTTGCACAAGATAGAGAAAGTAAGCATCTTGAGACCACTCAAAAATTACAATCAATGAGTGTTGGCACAAAGGTACTTGCTATTGTGGGTTTTTGTATTGGCTTATTGGTTGCTGTTGCAGGAATAAGTATTTGGCAAATGTCTCGTATTGGGGTTGAAATCAACGGAATTGCTGAACGAGACCTTCCCCTCACAGTTATACTTACGAAAGTTACAACCCATCAACTTGAACAATCCATACGGTTAGAGCGCGTTTTAAGAGCCAAAGGCATTCGTGAAACTGCTGGTTCAGCGGAAGAAAATTTTAAGCTAGCTTTTCAAGACTTTAAAAATTACGCCAACAAGGTTGATAAAGAAATTTTGGCTGCTGAAGACATCGCCCAAAAAGCCCTTCAACAAGCAAGTTTGGAAAAAGACCGCAAATTATTTTCTGATGTATTTAAAAAATTGAAACGTATTGAGCTTGAGCATAAGGAATTTGACAAGCATGCGATTGAAGCAATTGCTGCTGCTGAGGCGGGTGATTTTGCGACTGCTCTAAAATTATTACCAATTATATTAAAAGAAGAAACTGAGCTAAATCATACACTGGAAGAAATGCTCTTGAATATAGAAAATTTCACCTCTAAAGCTGCAATAAAAGCTGAGGAACATGAAAAATTTGCCTTAAAATTGATAAGCTTCATTTCTATTGCTGCCATTTTCATTGGTATTTTTTTCTCATGGTATCTAGTCAGTCATACGATTTCAAAACCGCTTTCAACTATTGTGACAGCTCTTGATGCTCTTTCTAAAAATGATTTTAGCATTGAAGTTGATGTAAAGAGAAATGACGAGATAGGGGCCGTGGCGAGAGCTTGTTTGCTTTTCAAAAACATCTTGATGAAAACAAAAGAACTTGAAGCTTCACAGAAACTGCAAGAAGAGCAACTAAAAAATGAAAAGAAAAAATTCATGGCTCAACTTGCTGATGATTTTGAGAATGCTGTTGGAGTTATGGTTGAGAAAGTTTCTCATTCAGCTGAAGCATTAAATCGTTCTGCTGAGCAAATGGCCAAAGCTTCAGAAAAAAGTAGCCAGCAATCACAAACCGTTGCTGCTGCTTCTGAGCAAGCATCACAGAACGTAAACTCAGTGGCCTCAGCTTCAGAGCAAATGTCAGTATCTATCAGTGAAATCAGTCAACAAATTACCCTTTCAAATCAGACATCTTTGTCAGCTGTTGAGCAAGCGAAGGTAACAGGGAAAGAGATTACTGAGCTAGCTACAATGGCCGATGAAATTGGTCAGGTTGTTTCTCTTATTTCTGATATTGCAGAGCAAACTAATTTATTAGCGCTAAACGCTACTATTGAAGCAGCACGTGCGGGAGATGTTGGCAAGGGCTTTTCTGTTGTTGCTTCGGAAGTAAAAAACTTAGCTGATCAAACTGCTAAAGCAACTGAAGAAATTTCATCACAAATTGAGGCCGTTCAGTCTGCGACACAAAGTTCCGTAAACTCTATTGAGGGAATTGGCAATACGATCACTGAAATCAACGAAGCGACATTAGCCATTACGGCAGCAATGGAAGAGCAAGGCGCAACGACGGGGGATATTGCACGTAATGTAAATGAAGCTGCAATAGGAACAACCGAAGTTTCAAAGAATATTATTGAAGTTAAAGAGGCATCTCATCAAACTGGTATCGTCGCCAACAATGTTCTGGCTTCTTCTGAAGAACTTTCCAATCATACTTTACTTTTAAAAACGGAGATAAATGAATTTCTTAAAGAGGTTAGAACTGCTTAGGTACACCGGCACTAATATAAAAGTTTGTAACAAGAAAATGATCTAATTTCTTAAACTATTGCATTTTGCATCTCTTACTTTAGGCAGGCCTTAATCCCCTCTCGGTAGGTTGGGTGTTTTAGTTTTATACCCAGCTCTTCTTTGATGCGTTTGTTGGAGACACGCTTGTTGTCTGAGTAAAAGCTTTTGGCCATTTTTGACATTTCGGCGTCTTTGAATTCTATCAATGGTGGGGTTTCTACGCCGAGAAGTTCGGCGGCATAGGCCAGCACATCTTGGGGTGGTGCTGGCTCATCGTCGGCGATGTTATAGATCGCACCGGGATTAGGATTATGGCAGGAGGTCTCTAACACCATGGCGATGTCTTCCACATGGGCGCGGTTAAAAACCTGCCCCTCTTTGTTGATGCGGCGGGCTTTTCCTGCTTTTAGTTTTTCAAGCGGCCCCCGACCTTTTCCATAAATGCCTGGCAACCGGAAAATATGAACCGGGATGTCATGCTCTTTATTCAGAGCGATCCATTGATCTTCCGTTCTTTTGCGCCAGAGTGACCTGTCAGAGCCTGGCCTTGTTTCTGCATATTCATCAACCCACTCACCATCATGATTGCCATAAACACCGACGGTTGAGAGATAACCAATCCATTTTAGATTTTTATTGGCTAACAGGTCTTCCTGGTGATGTTTTAATAAGGGCCCGCCATCTAATTTTGGGCTGATGGAAATGAGAATATTTTCTGCTTCCCTTAAAATGGGACTTAATTCTTCGGATGGTGTTTGACCTGTGAAAATTACCGGCGTGGCACCGGCAGCCTCTATGGCACTTGCTTTCTCAATTGTTCTTGTGGTGCCCCACATTTTTTTAGCGGGGTAGAGTTTCATCATGGTTTGGGCGGTATATCCGGCACCTAAACACAGCAAGTCATTTTTATTGTTCATTTTCAAGTTCGCTTTTATGCCATTCGCTTAAAACAAGCGGGTCTTTTTCTTTCACTATTTCAGTTTGTTTTAGTTTGGTAAAGGCTTCTTTTTCAAGGAGTTGTTCAATGGCCCAAACGGATGTTGCTCGCACAAGTCCGCTCTCGTCTTTTAAAAGAGGAGCTATTTCTTGTACCAGCTCTTGATCTTTTGAATTTCCGGCTGCGATCAAACAATTGCGGATAAATCTATTGCGTCCTGTGCGCTTGATGGGTGTGCCTGCAAATTTAGTTCGGAAACTTTCGTCATCCAGTTTCAACAGTTCTTTTAATGGAGGGTTATCAATTTCATCTCTGGCTAAGAAACGTGCCTCTTGGGCCGTTTGCGCAAATTTATTCCAGGGGCAAATAGCCAAACAATCATCGCAGCCATAAATTCGATTGCCCATTTTTGAGCGTAGTTCTCTTTCGATCATTCCTTGATGTTCAATGGTTAGGTAGCTGATGCATTTTTTTGCTTCTAGCTTATAGGGCTTTGGAAATGCGTTTGTTGGACAGATATCCAAGCATTTTCTGCAGGAGCCACAATGATCTTTTTCTCTATCATCACTTTCGAGTTCTTGCGTCGTGAAGATGGCACCTAGAAACGTCCATGAACCTAAGTCTTGACTAACCATATTGGTGTGCTTGCCTTGCCAGCCAATGCCAGCTTGCATGGCAAGTGGTTTCTCCATCACAGGCGCTGTGTCGACAAAGACTTTAACTTCAGCCCCTGTTTCGGCAACGAACCAACGGGCAAGGTTTTTGAGTTTCTTCTTGACGATGTCATGATAATCCTTGCCCTTGGCGTAGCAAGAAATGACACCGTTTTTTGTCTTTTTTAATTCAGGGAGAGGGTTTTGCTCAGGGCCGTAATTCATGGCGAGCATGATTATGCTTTTGGCCTCTGGCCAGAGATGGGTTGGGCTTTCGCGCCTTTGCTTTTTTTCTTCCATCCAGAGCATGTCGCCATGCCAATTTTTCTCTAGGAATTCTCCAAAAGCGACTTTGTTCAGAGCTGGCAGCTGGGCCTCGGTAATTCCAACCAAATCAAACCCTTCAAGACGGGCTTGGTTCATGAGCTCTGATTTCAGTTCGCTTTTGATCATTGACTTAGTTTACGGGCTTAGTTTTAAAAATCTAAATTAGTATAAAAGGCTGGAGGAACAATGCCTGGCACCGTATCTTGCAGCAGCGGGCGGAACGATGGGCGTGACTTTACCCTTACGTACCAATTTTTAACAATTGGCGCTCTTTCCCACGTTACATCTCCAATAAAATCCAGACACGAAAAATGAGCTGCTGCTGCGATATCTGCGATGCTGATATAATCGCCACCAATCCAATATCTCTCTTCTAAAAGGCGGCTTAAATATGCCATGTGATTGTGCAAATTGGCCGTAGCAGCTCGAATTGCTTCTGGATTTGGTGCTTTTCGGTGAACAAATGGGTTTTCTATTCGTTCATATGAGAGATACGACCAGACTTCATGGTAAAATTTAGTATGAAACCAATCAACCATGCGTCTTGTTTCTGCTCTTGAGACAGGATCTTCAGGTAAAAGCTCCGGGATCGTGGCTTCTGAAGTGTAGGTATTTGTTTCCATTAAATATTCGGTGATTGGATAAATCCCGGATATGGCCGCATTATCTAACAATAAAACCGGTAGGTTACCGCCTGGATTAACTGCCAGGAACGGTGCGCGCCACTCCCAGGGCTTTTCTTCAGCTAATGCCGTTTCTATGCCATACTCATTTAATAACAGTCTGGCTGTTCTTGAGAGAGGACAAAGGGAATAATGTATCAGCTGCACCATTAAGGGCTCCGTTAGTCTTAAACTTTAAGTGTAAGATAGCTTGATCTTACTGTATAAATGGCTGCGTTGATAATGACTTATCATATCAACACAGAACAAGCATCAATTATTGGCTTGCGTAAGTTCCCTTTATGGAATACTGAAATTTCATGTCGAAAAACAGACATTTTTTAAACTGCTTCACAAAACAAGTTGTGAGCATATGGAGGTTGAGTTGCCGATAGAACAGTTGCTCTTATTATCGATTATTCAAGGTTTAACTGAATTTTGGCCCGTTAGCTCTTCTGGGCACCTAAACCTTGTGCACCTTTTAACCAATTGGCAAGATCAGGGACCTCTTATTGATGTTGCTGTTCACTTTGGCAGTTTATTTGCTGTTCTAATTTATTTTTGGCGAGATATCGTCATGTTACTTAAAGCAGCTGGTAATTTGGTTTTAGGTCGCTTTAACCGTGAGACGCAACTGCTGATCTATCTTGTTGTTGCCAGTGTTCCCTTATTAATTACCGGATTTCTATTGTTAAAGTCAGGCTATTATAAAGATCTTAGAACAATTGAGGTGATTGCCTGGGCAAATATCATTTTTGCCTTTGTTCTTTGGTGGTGCGATCAAAACCCGCCAATGACACGGAAATTAGAAGATATCACTTGGAAAGACGCACTTTTTGTTGGATTTTCACAAATCATTGCACTCATTCCGGGGGCATCTCGTTCTGGCATCACAATGTCTGCTGCTCGTTATTTAGAGTTTAACCGGGTGGAAGCCGCGCGTTTTGCAATGTTGCTGGCTATTCCCTCAATTTTAGGCCTTGGCCTTGGCACTGTTTATGAGCTTGTTCAATCTGGTGATGCTTCATTACAGAGTGACGCTATTTTTGTTGGCGTTTTATCGTTCCTGACAGCGTTATTTTCAATCTGGTTTATGATGGCGCTCTTGAAACGAATGTCAATGATGCCGTTTGTGATTTATCGTTTCATTTTAGGGGCAGCCTTACTGGCCTTTATTTACGTTCTGTAAAACCTAATACCTCCAATTTGAATTTACTCCCCTTGAAATTCTTTATCGATTAAGTTTTGCAAAGGGAGTAATGATCAAAGCTTTAAGCGTCTTTAGGCTTAAATGTAAGCGCTACGCCATTGTTGCAATAGCGAAGGCCGGTTGGCGCTGGTCCATCATTGAAGATATGTCCTTGGTGGCCACCACAGCGGGCGCAGTGATATTCTGTCCGTTTATAGCCAAGCCAATAATCAGATTTAGTCCCAACGGCCCCATCTAAGGCTTGATAGAAGCTCGGCCAACCTGTGCCACTTTCATATTTTGTGCTTGAAGCAAATAATGGCAGATCACAGCCAGCACAATGAAATGTTCCTTCACGTTTTTCTTTATTCAAAGGACTTGTGCCAGCGCGTTCAGTGCCTTCTTTTCGAAGTACACGATACTGCTCACTTGTGAGGATCTCTTTCCATTCTGCATCTGTTTTTTTAATAGGAGTGATGGTTGTTCCTGCATTTGCTGTACTCATAAATTTAATGCCTCCTACTGCAACTCCAACAGCACCCACTACCATTGCAGTTGAGCTAGCCGTTAGAAAAAGTCGTCTGTTCAAATTCATTCTATCTTCCTTCTCCGCATAAGATCTTAGCATGATTTGTGTTTTTTGTTTTGATTGTTAAAACTTGCTCCATTTATCACCTCATTCCAGAGATTTATAAGCGAGTTACAATCGTCTTATTCCTAAAATATTCATTAAATTAGGAACGGCGCTGAAAGCGCGCAATGCTGCGATTGTTTGATAGATTGCCAGAATTCTTGAAAATTGCACTTCAGAGATGTTCACATCTGTGTGAAAGAACGTGATGAGGAGAAGGTGATTTTAAATGTTACTTATAAATCAATCAGTTATCGAAATTTATTTCGATATAACAAAAAACGCTGAAAGTCTTAAAGAGGCTTTCAGCGATGTATTTTGATAATTTAAGCCCGTTCTTGGACTTTTTCACTTTGATCTGAGATTGAATAACCGGCACCGCGCACAGTTCTGATCGGATCTTGTTCTTTTCCTCGATTTAATGCTTTTCTGAGACGGCCAATGTGAACGTCGACTGTGCGTTCATCCACATAGACATTTTGCCCCCACACACTATCGAGTAGCTGACTACGGCTATAAACCCGGCCAGGGCTTTCCATAAGGAATTCCAGTAGCCTAAACTCTGTTGGACCTAGGCGAACCTCTCTTGGTCCACGGTTGACTTTGTAAGCGCTCCTATCTAGCTCAACATCTCCTACAGTTAAGACGTCAGCAATGCTTTCCGGGTTGGCACGGCGCAAAACAGCTTTAACCCGAGCTACGAGCTCCGGAACTGAAAAAGGCTTCGTGACATAATCATCTGCCCCTGTTGTTAAGCCCCGAATTCGATCCGTTTCTTCACCGCGAGCGGTTAGAAGGATAATTGGAATATTACATGTTTTGGCATTTGATCGCACCCGGCGACATAATTCTAACCCGGACACACCTGGAAGCATCCAATCCATAATAATTAGATTTGGTGCTGTTTCCAATACAGCTAGTTCAACATCGTCACCATGATCTATGATGTTGACGTTAAAACCTTCAGCTTCGAGATTATACTGTAAGAGAAGGGCAAGGGGCTCTTCATCTTCTACCACTAAAATATTAGCGTTCATTCGTGGGATCCTATAATTTCTAGTCGTCTTGGTTGATGAGCATCCTTGAGGTGTTATCCCCTTTTGGACGCGCTTCACTGATGTTTGTTCCAAGTACAAGGTAATGCACATTTTCTGCGATATTGGTTGTGTGGTCCCCGATACGTTCAAGATTTTTTGCGCAGAATAAAAGATGTGTGCAGAGACCGATGTTACGAGGGTCTTCCATCATATAGGTCAATAACTCGCGAAAGAGAGAATTATAGATGGCATCAATTTCTTCGTCGCCCCGCCAAACTGCGAGTGCTTTTTCTGTGTTGCGCTCAGCGTAAGCATCAAGAACATCTTTCAATTGTGAAAGTGCTAGATCTTGCATTGATTTCATGCCGTGCATTAATTGTATCGGCTGACTTTCCGAGTGAATGCTAAGAACACGCTTTGCAATATTTTTTCCCAGGTCGCCAATGCGTTCGAGATCTGAAGTGATTTTAATAGCAACCATAATTTGACGCAAATCCAGAGCCATTGGTTGGCGCCGGGCGATCATAGTAACAGCTTGCTCTTCAATTTCTAATTCAAACTCATCAATCTTAGCATCATCCAGAATGACGTTATTTGCACTTGCGACATCACCTTTGCATAAGGCATCAAAAGCTTGAGCGACCAAAGTTTCAGTAAGGCCTCCCATTTGAGCAATTTTACTGTCAAGACTGGCTAGTTCATCTTCGTAAGATGTTACGATGTGCTCAGTGGTCATGATAAATCCTATATCCTAGCCGAAACGGCCTGTTATATAATCTTGAGTTTTTTCATTTTGAGGGTTTGTGAAGATTTGGGTTGTCTCCCCTTCCTCAATGACTTTACCTAAGTGGAAAAAGGCAGTTCTTTGTGACACACGGGCTGCTTGCTGCATTGAGTGTGTAACGATGACTATGGTGTAATTTTGGCGCAATTCATCAATTAATTCTTCGATGGTTGCTGTTGCAATCGGGTCAAGGGCTGAACAGGGTTCATCCATCAAAATAACTTCAGGTTTTGTGGCAATGGCACGTGCGATACAGAGGCGCTGTTGCTGACCACCTGAAAGCCCAGTGCCTGGACCAGCGAGGCGGTCTTTCACCTCTTTCCAAAGGCCTGCTTTTACAAGGCTACTTTCTACCAACTCATCTAACTCAGCCTTACTTTCTGTCAAACCATGAATGCGCGGCCCGTATGCGATATTATCGTAAATGCTTTTTGGAAATGGGTTTGGCTTTTGGAAAACCATGCCGATGCGAGCGCGCAATTCAACCACATCCAATGCCGGATCATAGATGTCATTACCATCAATTTTGATGGTACCTTTTACCCGGCAAATATCGATGACATCATTCATCCGATTTATGCAGCGAAGATATGTCGATTTACCGCAACCTGAGGGGCCAATAAGTGATGTTACAGAATTTTCCAGGATATCCAGGTTAATTCCGAACAACGCTTGTTTCTCGCCGTAATAAACGTCAATATCTTCCGAAGTAATTTTCGTAGATTTTTTAGCGGGATCAACATTGGTTGTTTCAGCTTCTGCCAAGTTATTTGCATCCTGGTCGTTTACATCTAGCTTTTTATCTAGCATAGGCGCTTCACTTTCAACTATGTGGGTTGCTACCATTTTCTTTCATACTTTCTTCTTAAATAAACCGCTGCGGCATTTAAAACAAACAATCCAGCAAGAAGGACCATTGTGGCGCCAGCTGTACGTTCAACAAAGCCGCGCTCTGCTGACGTTGCCCACATATAGATTTGTACTGGCAGTGCTGTTGCTGGTTCCATTGGTGTAGTTGGGAAATCCTGCACAAATGCCACCATGCCAATCATGAGAAGTGGTGCTGTTTCACCTACGGCTTGAACGATGCCGATGATGGTGCCTGTCAAGATACCAGGAAATGCTAACGGCAAAATATGGTGGAATATGGTTTGCATTTTAGAAGCACCCACTCCATATGCTCCTTCTCTAATTGAAGGAGAGACAGCACGAAGCGCAGCTCTTGTTGCGATGATAATCGTTGGCAATGTCATGAGAGCTAATACCAAGCCCCCAACGATGGACCCAGACCTTGGGAGCCCCATGAAATTAATGAAAACGGCTAAGCCTAACAGGCCAAACACAATCGAGGGAACGGCCGCCAGATTATTAATATTGACTTCAATGATGTCCGTCACTCTGTTTTTAGGAGCAAATTCTTCTAGATAGAGGGCTGCTGCGACGCCGATTGGAATGGCTAATAACAAAACAATTATGACCATAAAGAATGTGCCAATAAGCGCTACACCTAAACCAGCGGTTTCTGGTTGACTGGATGCCGGGTGAGTAAAGAGCCCCCAGTTAAACTGCTTAGCCATTTTACCGCTTGCCACCAGTTTATCTATCCACTCAAGTTGCTGGTCTTTCACCAAACGGCTCGAATTTTCTGTATTGCGATCGATCGCACCTTTTAGCAAGGCATCAACATTACCATGGGCATAGAGCCAGATAGGGACGGTTTTACCAATGAGAGATGGATCTGCCACGACGACATCACGGATTTGAACATCAACACCACGGGACAGAAGCTTATACATAAGCTTGCGGGTTTTTCTATTCTTTGGTTTGCCGCCAAGCTCTGCGTAAAGTGCGGTTCTTGCAATTTTTGTGTAGTTAGCCTGCATCAATTTATCGACGTTTCTTTCCCCTGACGGATCGACGATCTCAGGGTCAAGATTTACATTGAGTTGGATTGATGTTTGCAGGAATGCTGGCCAGCCTTTGCTGATGATGGTCGTGAAAAGGATCACTAAGAACATCATGCCAGTAAAAATGGCTGCCATACCATAAAACTGGAATCTTTTCTCAGCAGCTTGTCGTTTTTTCAAACGCTTGCTCATGCGTCTTTTTACTTCCGCAGAATGAGTAGAGAGATCGTTTGACATATTCTTTTGTACTTCTTGAGCTTCCATCAGTCATACTGCTCCCGGTATTTGCGCACAATATAAAGCGCGTAGACATTCAGCATTAAGGTGATTATGAACAAGGACAAGCCAAGCGCAAACGCCACCAATGTTTCAGGGCTACCAAACTCATGATCGCCGGTAAGTTGGTTCACTATTTTCACTGTAATGGTTGTTAACGCATCAAATGGATTCATATGTAGTTTGGCGGCGATACCGGCCGCTAGCACCACAATCATTGTTTCACCGATTGCCCTGGACGCTGCCAACATAACAGCTCCCACAAGGCCTGGTAATGCAGCTGGCAATACAACTTTTGTGATTGTTTCTGATTTCGTTGAGCCGAGGCCTAATGACCCTTCTCTTAATGATTGAGGCACAGCATTGATAATATCATCTGATAGAGATGAGATGAACGGGATGAGCATAATCCCCATTACAAAGCCGGCTGTTAGTACAGAAGAAGCATTAATTTCTAAGCCAACGATAGCACCTGCATCTCGAAAGAAGGGGCCGAGAGTTACCAGCGCGAAGAAACCATAAACGATTGTTGGGATACCTGCGAGAATTTCAAGCGCAGGCTTTGCGATTGAGCGTAATTTTGAGCCGGCATATTCTGACATGTAAATGGCAGCGAATAGCCCAACAGGCACAGCTACGAATAGCGCTACAAAAGATATGTAAAGCGTTCCCCAAAGGAGTGGCAAGAACCCATATTGACCGAAGTTGCCATCACCACCTGTTGCGCCCCAGCCAAAACGAGGGTCCCAAACGGTTCCAAAGAAGAAGTTTGAAGGTGGAATGATTTGGAAGAAATTGATTGTTTCAAAAAGGACTGAGAAGAGAATGCCAAACGTTGTTACAATCGCAATGATTGACGCTAAAATCAAAAACCATTTTACGATGGTTTCAACACCATTTCTTGCACGCAATCTGAGTTTTATGCTTGAGTATGCAATCATGAATGAAGCAATACTCATTAAAATAAACAGGGCATATTTTCCGTACGTACTAAATTGAGTGAAGCTTCGACTTTTAAGGGCAGCACTGAGCACATAGGCTTCAGGATTTTCTGCAAGAATAATATTTTTGCCTTCAAATAACTTACGAACAGCTTCAGGCTCTACTGGGACAGCGGCCTTATCTCCTTTAGCAGCCTGATCTAATAATGCCAGCTCTTTTTGATCTAATTTTTTCAAACCGTTCTCAACGGTTCCGATGACACTTGAAATGAGGTCTTGTTTACCGGCGTCAAGTTGACTAACGCTTGCTGGTAACGTGCTGTTGACCATGCCTTTGATGACCGGGCCTTCAGCGATACTCCATGCGCAGAAAACAATGACGGCTGGGAGAAATGAGATAAGAGCTAAAAAAGCTCCGTGATAGGGAGGGCGTGAATGTAGGCTCGATGCATTTGCTGCAGTGTTTGTATTTTTTGCCTGCCCCTGATTAGTTAAAAGGCGATTATTTAATAGGCGTTGAGCTTTCCACTTACCAATAAAATAGACAATACCGATGACTATAACTGGAGGCAGTATATAGGTGAGGAAACCAGTCACATATAACGAAAGCACTTCAGACACTTTACCTCGCAGTCCCACCTAAAAGACTTATAAAATCCTCTTTGGTGACTGTTAGCTTGCCCATCTAGATCATATAAACTTAGAGCGGGCGAATGATTAAAATATATAGTCAGTACAAATTTTTTGTAAAATCACCAGGCCGGAGATCACTTCTTTAATCAAAGATCTCTCTGGCCTGGATAAATTTGGCAACGTAATTACATTACGTTTTGAGCTTTAATAGCTGCATTCAGCTCATCAAACTCATTCTTAGGCATTGGAACCAAGCCATATTCAGCTAGAGGTCCATCTTCACCGATCATTTTTTCAGATGTGAAGAATTCCATGTATTCTTTAAGACCTGGAATTTTGCCGATGTGAGCTTTTTTCACGTAGAAGAATAGTGGACGTGAAACTGGGTATTTACCTGTTGAGATTGTTTCAACTGAAGGTGCGATACCTGACATTGTTGCAACTTTAAGCTTGTCAGTGTTGTTTTCGTAGAAAGAAAGACCGAAAACGCCAATGCCTTGCTTGTTGCTGTCGATGCGACCTAGTGTTTCTGTGTAATCACCAGCGATATCAACTGAAGCGCCGTCTGTGCGTACTTTGTAGCAAAGTTTCTTAGCAGCTTTTTTGATTTTCTTTTCAGCAGTTACTTTACCAGCTGCAACAACAGCCGCATGGTGAAGTTTTTCTCCGCCAACTTCTTTACAACCAGCGCGCATTACTTTCTTTTCGAAAACTTCACGTGTACCGTGGTTTTCACCTGGAATGTAAGCAGTGATTTTCCATTTAGGGAAAGCAGGGTTAACCTGGTCCCAAGTTTTGTTTGGGTTAGCAACCAATTTGCCACCTACTGGAATTACGTTAGCAAGAGCCAGGTAAACGTCTTTTGGTGTAAGAGCGAAGTTTTTCCACTCTGATTTTGCGTCACGTGCGAATACGATGCCGTCATAACCGAAGCGAACTTCGATGATTTCTTTCACGCCTTTTTCAGCACATTTCTTAACTTCTTTTTCTTTCATCTTGCGAGATGCGTTTGCAACGTCAATTGTTGCTTCACCAAGACCTTGACAGAAAAGCTTAATGCCTTTTGAAGAACCGCCAGATGCGATCACTGTTTTGTGCTTAGGAAAAGCTTTTTTGAATTCTTCAGCAACGATGTTTGCGTAAGGTAATACAGTTGATGAACCTGCAACTGATACGTGCTTGCGCTGATCTGCTAATGCAGGTGAGCTCACTAATGTACCAACAGAAAGAACAGCGACTGCTCCGATTAAAAACTTATTCATGGGGAACTCCCTTAAGAGTATTTGATCATTTTCATGTTTTAAAATGCTATCCCAAGCTTTTCGACAACTAAGTACTAAATACGAATAAACTCCAGGACGAGCGCTGCCAAAACTAGCGGCCCTTGACTAGAGTTTTATGACACTTTTGCAAAAATATTATGACAACTCAACCTCTTGATTTAAAAGGAAAAGTTATCCACACCCGGCTTTTGGCCATTCTTCTTTGTCATTAAACAGGCGCACTGATCATTTAATCTTTTAAGAATTTGGTAATGTTAGAGAAAATCTGATCTAAAACTGAAAGTTTTTACCGCTTAAGGCTATGCTTTGGGAAGCAACACCGAAAAAATTGAGCCATGGCCCTGGCGTGAATTGATCTTTAACTCACCGCGATGACGCGTGATGATATGTTTGGTTATCGCCAAGCCCAGGCCTGTTCCGCCTTTTTCACGGCTTTGCTCAATATCTGCGCGGTAGAAACGCTCCGTCAGGCGCGGGATATGATGAGAAGCGATACCGATGCCATTATCTTCTACTATGACCTTGATCTGCTCCTGCTTATTTTTATCCCTTTTTATGTGAGCTAAAAATAAACGTACATAACCTTCACCATCGCTTTTGCCATATTTAATCGCATTGTGGACCAAGTTCTGAAAAACTTGAGATAACTCATCTTCCTCGCCAATGGCTACGAACTCTTCTTCTGGTTCTTCGAATTCAAGTTTGATATTTTGTTGCTCAGCTAAGGGTGTGAGACTATCCATCGTGTTATGCAAGAGTGACACAAGGTCTACTTTTTCATTTGGTATTTTATGAGCGTTCATTTCAACACGGCTCAGGGATAATAAATCGTCAACCAAGTTCGTCATTCTTCGACCCTGAACGGCCATAATGCCTAGAAATTTCTCTCTGGCAGCCTCATCGTTTTTAGCCGGCCCTTGTAAGGTTTCAACAAAGCCGAGCAAAGAGGCGATAGGTGTTCTTAATTCATGGCTTGCATTGGCAATAAAGTCCGCGCGCATTCTGTTTAAACGTTCCTGCTCAGTTAAGTCTCTGAAATGGACAAGGATTGTTGGGTCTGACTTATCTTCCCTTGCCAGCCATGCGATATTCACTGTGAATTGTCTTTCAATTGGAGTGCGCTCAACCAATTGTATTTTTTTCTTTTCCTTGCTTTCTGTGACAGCATCAATCGCTTCTAACAATTTGGGCGTGCGAATGATGGCTGAAATGCCAACACCTAACCTTTTAATATTGAATATGTTTTTAGCTTGCTCGTTGGCATAAAGCAGTTTG
The DNA here is from genome assembly GCA_040367435.1 of Hyphomicrobiales bacterium 4NK60-0047b. Lineage (NCBI taxonomy): Bacteria > Pseudomonadati > Pseudomonadota > Alphaproteobacteria > Hyphomicrobiales > Hyphomicrobiales bacterium 4NK60-0047b. The sequence continues at coordinate 224,484 of BAABWY010000005.1, forward strand.
TTTTGTGGCCCTAAAATGAAAACCGGATCTGGGATAGATTCTATTAGCTGCTCCCAAATGATTTTTTCATTTTTTCTCTTAGCTGTTTTTGACCGGGCCACTTTTGCGTTTTGCTCTCTTTCTTTAGCAAGAGGAGCGGAGGCCCAGGCCAGGCCACATGTGGCAGATACGAACGCAAATAATGCACTTGAAAATGAAAGGCTTGTATAGGTGCTGATGATGATCAAGACCAGTGCTGTGAACAGCATAAAAGGCCAGGTGCTTAAGAGCCTATAAAAGGCTGATGAGAGTTGTTCTTTCACGTCTCTGTTCACTTAATATTGCGTTTAGTTAGGTCTAGATATCTAAAACCTCACCTTAAAACTTATTCGTTGCTCACTCACTGTAAACCTCAAAACTTATTCATTTTATTAAGGATTTGGAGCTTGAATGGTTTATTTAGACTTTATTATTGTCCTAAAGTGATGATTTTTTAGCTTTCTATTTATACTGAATAAATAATCTGTGCTCAAATTCACAGAATACCTCAAAGCTCATTGACTTCACCTATGGTTTACTTCCACCCTAGTTAGACAAGATCTGACCTGAATAAACAAAAACTGTTTCATTAATATGTTAGCAGCAAAGTTGTAGGCTTTTTTTGTGCGGAAAGAAAGTAGATCTAATCATGAGCAATGAGAAACGACGTGACGCAATAGCAAATTTCAACTTGTCAGACCCAGAACTTGATCCATGGATAGAAGAGCACGCTCTTGCAAGTGGCGGGTATCCTTATGAAGATCGTATGAAGCGCAAGGCATATGAAAAGGAATTAACGGCCCTTCAAATTGAACTCTTAAAACTGCAACGCTCAATTGCTAACACGGGCGAGCGCATTGTTGTTGTGTTTGAGGGAAGAGATACCGCTGGTAAAGGCGGCACAATTCACCGGTTCCAACAACATTTAAATCCACGCCATGCTCATGCCGTCGCACTTTCCAAACCCTCAGACACTGAGCGAGGTCAATGGTATTTTCAGCGCTATATTGCTAATTTACCAACCGCTGGTGAAATCGCATTTTTTGATCGGTCTTGGTACAACCGAGCTGGCGTTGAACCAGTCATGGGATTTTGCTCGGAGGCTCAACATAAACTCTTTTTAGAGGAAGCACCGCGTTTTGAAGAAATGCTAGTGAATGATGGCATTCATCTGATAAAAATTTGGCTGACTATAGGCCAGGAAATGCAATTACGCCGCCTTCACAAACGACGCCATGACCCTTTGAAACACTGGAAAATTTCTCCTATTGACCTTGAAGCTATTAATCAATGGGATGAATATACCGCTGTTAAAGAGCAGATGTTTAAAGCCACGCATAAGCCCAAAACCCCTTGGACAGTAATTTACTCAAATGATAAGCGCCGAGCGCGCCTTAATGCGATTAAACTTGTATTGAGCAAAGTGGACTATGGAGCCAAAGACACGGAAATTGCAACTTTGCCAGATCCTAAAATTGCTGGATCTAGCGATGAGTTCTTTTTTAATAAGTTAAATTAGTTTAGCTTTATGCCTCTCACGGCTATTCCAAGCGCTTTTTAGTGGCACTTCAGTTGCCCACAAACAACCGTGCTAGCGCTTGGACCTACGAGGGGCGGCCGTTCGCGCCGGACGCCCTGAAGGCGTCATGTCCGTGCTCCTGAAGCGGAGCACTCCCTTCTTCATGTGGGATAGGTTTTTGTTTTCTCTCACGGCTATTCTATGAGCTGAAGCTCATAGGCCTCCGAGGGGCGGCGCTAGGCGCCGGGCTTCGCTGGTGCTACGCCATGTCTCTCAGCCCGAAAAGGGCTGAGCTCCTTCTTCGTTTAGGTAATTTTGCGCTTTAGGTTGCCCGCTTTCTTAGCCTGCCTTCAGATGCCCAGTAGAAACAAGCAACAACGCTAGTTACAGGTTTGGTAGGTTCCTTCTACATATGTGCCGACTGAGCAGACGATGCCGCCCCAGTGATAGCCGATGCGGCCTCGATATTTGATTTTGAACCAGGGGCGGTCCTGGAACATTTCACCTGTTTTTTCTAATAAAGTGATCCATTCGCCTTCTTTAAGAGATGCTCTTTTTTTATAATGTTGCCCCGGGCCGGAGCGTACTTTGCCTCCCCACGATTTGGCTTGTCTTGGAAATGAGATTGCCTCACTGTGAGGTTTATTATGATTGGTGCTCGTCACTTCTGAGCATTTATCATCAAATTCACCCTGGGTTCCGACTAGTGCCGTTTTCCCTTTTACATGCAAAACCCAATTGCCATTTGAATATTTAGAGCCTGAACCGGATCTCACACTAACTAATGTGATTTTTGGAGAACTATCATGAGAAATTTTTGCGATTGAAACATCGTTTTCCTCCAGATACTCAACAATGAGAGGGATGCCTTCATTACAGGTATATTCAACAGTTGCCGCGAAACTTTTAGTCGCAAAACCTAATGAGAGACATATTACAACCAGTGGAAGTGAGATTTTTTTGAAAAATTGCATCACTTTCAGCCCCTTTTTTCTTTGTAATTCTCTGTCCATGTTCGCAAGTCCCTTCATTTTTATTATTCATACCTAAATTTTATTCTGGATTTGGCCATAAACTCATACATTAACAAAATGACTGGCTTAAAGTTTAAGGCCCACTTTGGGTTTAGAATAGGTCCAATCGAATTTCGATACATTAAATCTCTGTAATTTACGCGACAAATCGCCTCTTTTATCGCCTTTTGTCTATGTGGACCCATAAAGTTGTTGGAAATTGGACTTATTTTTAGTATAAAAAGTAAAAATCCAATGGGTCCACGGTTGATCAGATCACCCCTTATTCCCAATGAAATTTTAAAGGTCTCACTTTAAACCGAAATAAGTAACTTTGAGACCTAAAATAAGAATTTTTGCTGTTTTCAATGTGAGAGACGTCTCTCATCAAACTTTAGGGCCATCTGAGCCATGTTGTGTGAACCATGTTAAAAGCTGCTGAAAATGTAGCCCTCATGCTGAATGTGAATACTGGCAGACCTCTGCAGGCGCAGTTGTTTGAGCAGGTGCGCGCCATGATCATTGAAGGACAGCTAACCTCAGGCACTCCTTTACCGGCAACAAGAGCGCTTAGTGAACAACTTGGTGTTTCTCGTAACACCGTCGTTCTTGCTTATGATCGATTGCTTGCAGAAGGGTATATTGAAAGCAAGCGTTCTATTGGAACTTTTGTAAGCGATGCTATTCCAGATAATGGTTTAATACCTCAAGAGGTAAGCGCTCAAGAAGTTGAGACACAAGTTACTCAAACAGTGGGAACTCAGATAGAGCCTCCTTTCTCTGACCTAGAGAAATTTGAAGCCGACACCAACCTTTCTCAAAATACCTCCCCCTCCTCAGATGAGCAATACCTTCCTAATTCCACAAAAATAAATTCATATAATCCGGACCCATTAGTTATAGACTTTAAACCTGGGGCACCTGATGTTGAGGCTTTTCCTGTTCGTACATGGCGCCGCTTGTTGAACAGAAAATTAATGCAGATCGACGATTATTATCATGAAGCGATGGATCCGCTTGGTTCTTTTGATCTGCGGCGTGCAATTGCAGAGCATTTAGGCCCAGCGCGCGGTATTATTGCTAAGCCTGAAGATGTCGTGATTGTCTCTAGTGTACAAGAGGCACGTGCGTTACTTGCTCAGCTTCTGCTCACAGAAGGAGCGCCGACCATTATGGAAGCGCCTGGACCGGACGGTATCGCCCAGCTATTTTCTCATTACAAAACAAATATTTACGGCATTGAAGTTGATGAAGATGGTTTGCATAGCTCTGCTTTACCTGAGCTTGATGCCTCTTCCTGTTTTCCCCATGAAAACACTCGCTTTTATTCAAATGAAGCCTTTTATACGAATCCTAACAGCTATACGAATACTGCCAGCGGTATGAGCATTTCGAGCGGTATGGCCTATGTCACGCCCTCTCATCACTTTCCGTTAGGGGTGAGCATGGCTCTTTCTCGGCGCATTCAATTGCTAGAATGGGCTCATAAAACGGGCATCATGGTTGTTGAAGATGAATCAACCAGTGACTTTCGTTATGGGGGCTCTCCTCTCACGGCTCTTAAGGGATTGGATAGCAGGTTAACTGGAAATGGTGATACTGACCCTCACCCTCGTGACGAACGTGTTATTTATTTAGGCGGGTTTAAGAAGTCACTTGGAATACAAATTGGATACCTTGTAGTGCCTTCTTTCTTAATTCCTGCTGTGCACCACCTTAAAACTCTTGGATTTGGGGCTGCCTCCTGGCTTGAGCAAGCAACACTTGCTGAATTTATTGACAATGGCGCCTATGATCGACATTTGCGTAAATTGCGCAAAAAATGTAAAGAAAAGCGCGACCTTCTTATTTCCCTCCTTACCAAACATTTTGGTGATGACATTGCCCTTTCTGGCATGGAGGGAGGCTTACATTTGATTTGGGATTTACCAAAACAATTTGGAACTGCTGACGCTGTTTCTAAAAGGATGTTAGAAACTCATAGAATTGGCCTCTATGGCGTGCAATCTGGGGGATCAACTGTTGTGACGAATAGTGCAATTGATGAACAAGCTTTGATTTTTGGCTATGCATCACTGACACTTGAAGATATTGAAACTGGTGTTTTGAAATTAGCTGCTGAAATTAAAACAAAAAACGGAACGGAACAGTAAAATGATGGGTAAACCCCTTATTCGAGGAGCGTTTGTATGAGTGGTAGTCTTATTGAAATTGGGCTTGGAGCAACCAGCCTTTCATTGATCATAGCTATTGCCTCAATGGTTCTGGCTTTTCTTTCGCTTTATCGTGGTGCGCCTTCATTTTTGCATTCGGCTCGTCATGGCATGATTTTAATCGCTATTTTGACAACAATTGGTTGTATAACAATCATTTGGTCTTTTGTGATCAAGGATTTTTCCGTTTTATATGTTGCGCAAAATTCGAATAGCCAACTTCCTTTGCTTTATCGTCTCACAGCTCTTTGGGGCGCACATGAGGGCTCACTAATGCTATGGCTTTGGTACTTGGCAACATTTTCTGCTATTGCCGTTTATGTGCACTGGAAAAGCCATCCACTTTCAATGCCTTATGTGATTATGACATTAGCAGGCCTACAAATTGGCTTTATGGTCTTTATTCTCTTTCTCTCCAATCCCTTCATTGAAGTGCATCCAGCACTACCTGATGGGCGAGACCTAAACCCCTTATTACAAGACCCTGGTTTGGCCTTTCATCCACCAACGCTTTATATGGGGTATGTTGCTTTTTCTATTCCTTTTGCGTTTGCTATCGCGGCTTTGGCACGCGGACAATCGGGACGTGAATGGGTTGTGACAACACGGCGTTGGACTTTATTTGCTTGGGTCACACTCACGAGTGGTATTTTACTTGGTGGATATTGGGCTTATTATGAGCTTGGTTGGGGTGGCTACTGGGCTTGGGATCCGGTTGAAAACGCGTCTTTGATGCCCTGGTTAACGGGCACTGCATTCTTGCATTCAATCATGGCGCAAGATCAACGTAACTTATTTCAAACCTGGAATGTGTTTTTAATCATAACGACGTTTGCCCTGTCGCTACTTGGAACATTCCTTGTGCGGTCTGGTGTTCTAACATCCGTGCATTCATTTGCGGCAGATCCAGGACGTGGAGCTTACATCCTTTTATTCCTAATTGTTGTTTCAGTTATTGCTTATGGCTTATTGATCTGGCGTGGACACCGCCTGATTGGGCCACACAAGGTTTCAAACCTTGTTTCACGAGAGTCTGCTCTTTTATATAACAACCTGTTGTTTGTGGCTGCTGCTATTATCGTTTTAACAGGTACACTTTATCCTCTCGCGATTGAGGTGTTAACTGGAGAACGAGTTTCTGTTGCGGCCCCTTACTTTAATAAGGTGATGGCTCCTGTGATGCTTGGCATTGTTTTACTCATGGGAATTGGACCTCTAATCCCCTGGCGGAAATCCAGCTACTCGAGAATGCAAAAGCAATTTAGCATTCCAATTGGTCTTGCTGTTCTTATTTCAATTGTGTCTTATTTCTTAGGAGCCACTGACATCATTGCAATGATAGCTATTGGCTTGGTTGGTTTTGTTCTTGCTGCCACTTCACTTGATATCTTTGGTGCTGTGAAAGCTCACAGACAAGTGACTAATAGAAGCTGGTTCTCAAGTCTTTCTGTTTTGGCTGGCAACAATCAACGCCGTTATGGAGGGTTTATTGTTCACCTTGGAACGTTGGTGCTAATCATAGGGGTGATTGGGTCTGCTTTTTTCAAGGAAGAAGCAACTGTTAACATGAAACCTGGTGACCAAGTTGTCGCTGGACCTTACACACTGACTTACAAAACAATCGTTCCACAAAAGGGACCAAACTATTCTGAGCGTATGGCGTTTTTTGATTGGAAAAAAGAAGACGGTACTACCGGAACTCTCACACCTTCCAAGCGGAATTACCCGGTTACGCAAACGGTCACTACTGAAGCTTCCATTCTCTCAACTCTTGTTGGAGACCTTTATGTGGTGCTTGGGAATGAGCATGGCAAAGGTGAAGTAACTACACGAGTATTCTGGAATCCACTTGTGAATTGGGTTTGGATTGGCTGGATGATTGTTTTATTTGGTGTTTTGTTTGCGATGACCAAACGGGCCCCTAAAATTGTATCAACACCAAATAAGAAACCAACAAAAGAGGTGCTGGTGTAAATGACAACAAATCCTCAAAAAACTGAAGCTCAAAAAACAGTTCATTGGTGGCAATTTGCCCTTATTGGGGTGATGATCATGATGTTCATTTTGTTTGCCGCAGGATTGGGCCGGGATACGAAATTTATTCCGTCTCCTCTTATTGGTAAGGCTGCTTATGACTTTGACTTGAAGCAACTCGGTTCTGAAAAACAGATCAAACTTTCTGACTATAAAGGCAAGATTGTTGTATTAAATTTTTGGGCATCTTGGTGCGTCACATGTCGTGAAGAACATCATATTTTGCTTGAAAGCTCAAAAGCCCTGCAACCAACCGGTAAAGTGCAATTTATTGGTGTGAACAGTAAAGACACTGACAAGGCAGCTTTTGGCTTCATGGATAAACGAGGGCATTTTCCTTACCCTTCTGTTATCGACAGACAAGGTCGTTTAGCGCTTGAGTATGGTGTCTATGGCATGCCTGAGACATTTTTTATCAATAAAGATGGTGTGATTGCGGCCAAGCATATTGGGGCTTTAACGCATAAAATTCTGGCGGATAAATTAAAACAAACGGAGGCCGTTCAATGAGACAGCTAATTGCAATTGTTTGCACAATTATGAGCTTGATTTCAGCGCCCACCACCTTCTTTGCAATGGAAACGGCCTTTGCGGCTGAAACGGCAAAAAGCCCTGTTTCAAATACAGGACCGCAAGTCAAAGTTGAAAGTGAACTTGAAAAGAAAATACGATCCGTTGCTAGCATGCTGCGCTGCCCTGTTTGTCAGGGTGAGAGTGTTTATGACAGCCATGCTGACGTGGCTGTAGAAATGAAGCGCCTGATTGCTGACAAACTGAAAGCTGGGGAAACTACCGAAGAGATTTTGACCTATTTCAAAGACCGTTATGGAAATTTCGTACTAATGGAACCTCCTGCTGAGGGATTACATTGGGTTATTTGGGTGTTCCCTATTTTTATGGCCCTTCTTGGAGGACTGTTTCTCATACAAAATCTGAAATCAGGTGCGAGAGAATTGAATGAGAGCAAACTTGATGATTTTGACAGTCAAGACTCTTCTGATCAGGACCTATCCGAAGTAAACGATATTAAGGAGCTGCGTTTATGAGTGCGTTAATTAGCATTTTAGCACTTGGGGGGCTTTCGCTCTTTATTATGTTTGTGCCGTTGTGGCAACGCCGGTCTGATCGATCGCTTGGAACCGGCATTGAGACCAATGACCTTTCTGTGCAATGGGAAAGCGAAAAAGACCGTCTTGTGAAAGAACAAAATGACTTAGACGTTGCCTTGGCAGAAGGAAAAATAACTGAAAAAACTCACAAAATTGAACGCGAGCAAGTAATGGAAGATGCAAAGCGGGCGCTCAACAAACTGCGCCAGGCGCGCAGTATGAGTGAAAAACTTGCTACCAGAGCCCATCATAAAGCACGTGCCTATCCAACATATGGAATGGGCTTTGCCGCTGCAGTTTTGATTGCAACGGGCGGTTTAATTCTTCACCTCAAGGGGCTGGATGTTGTTCGTAAAGTCAGCCCGCAAGAGGTGGCTCAAAACACCACCATGCCTGATATTAAGAAAATGGTCGCAACGTTGGAGAAACGTGTCTCTGAAGGTGGCAGCAGCAAGCGAGATCAAATGATGCTGGCGCGCTCGTTTCTAGTTCTTGGGCGCAAAGCTGACGCTATTGCACTTTACAAAAAAATAGTTGCTGAGAATAAGGGTGAAGTTAATGCGCTTATGGCGCTTGGCGAAATTCACTTTAATTCAAAAGGAAAACAAGACCAATCAGAGGCGCTAAGTTTTTTCAATCAGGCACTTGATGTTGAGCCAGATAAGCCTGAAGCGCTTTGGTATAAGTCTTTAGCTTTGATCCGTGACAAGAAAATTGAAGAATCACGCAGAGTACTGACGCGACTGAAAGTGGTCGCTAAAGATAATAAAAAGGCACAGGATGCTGTGACGCAACTGCTTGCCGAACTGGATAAAAATCGGGCTAAGTCCCAAGAAAAATGAAGCCACGAGAGCTTAAGAGCTTTGTCTAACTGAACCTAATTAGTTCAGTTTTTTAAGCACACAAAGACTTCTCTGTTGGGATTAGAAAGGAAATATCATGTTTCATTATGATCAGTGTCTTGAGGACCATATCAAGTCGCTCCAGGATGAAGGACGTTACCGTGTCTTTTTGGACTTAGAGCGGATTGTGGGCCAATATCCAAAGGCTTACAACTTTGGTGATTACACCTCTGTAGATGGCAAGTGCCCTCGTAACACACTGGAACCGTTAAGTGATATTACCGTTTGGTGCTCAAATGATTATCTTGGAATGGGGCAGCATCCCGATGTTTTGAATTCAATGAAAGATGCGATTGATCGCATGGGCGCTGGTGCTGGTGGGACACGTAATATTTCAGGAAACCATCATCTGATTGTTGAATTAGAGAAAGAACTTGCTGACCTTCATGATAAGGAAGCGGCGCTTGTATTCTCATCCGGGTATGTGGCGAACGAATCAACCCTTAGCACTCTATCTAAATTGTTACCTGGATGTGTGATGATTTCAGATGAACTTAATCATGCGTCTATGATCCAGGGGATATTGCATGGTAAAGCTGAAAAACGTGTTTTCCGTCATAATGACCTTGATCATTTAGAAGAAATTTTGAAAGAAATTGATCCTTCTCGTCCTAAATTACTTGCTTTTGAAAGCGTTTATTCCATGGATGGGGATATTTGCCCTATGAAAGAAATTCTGGATTTGGCGGACAAATATAACGCCTTTACCTACCTTGATGAAGTTCATGCTGTTGGCATGTATGGACCAAGAGGCGGTGGTATTGCGGACCGTGAAGGACTAATGGAACGTGTTGATATCATCCAAGGGACACTGGCCAAAGCTTATGGCGTTATTGGTGGTTATATTTCTGGTAAAAGCTCAACAATCGATGCTATTCGCAGTTATGCAAGTGGATTTATCTTCACAACGACACTACCCCCAGCTGTTGCTTCTGGCGCGCTAACTAGTGTTCGTCATTTAAAAGACTCTGATACTGAGCGAAAATTACAACAAGAACGTGCGTCAGAGTTGCGGTCTCTTTTATCTGAAGCTGAGATTCCCTATATAGATAGTGTAACGCACATTGTCCCTGTATTGGTAGGGGACCCTGTGCTTTGCAAGGAAGTTTCTGACCGGTTGCTTGGGCAATTTGGTATGTATATTCAACCTATTAATTACCCGACCGTGCCACGTGGTACTGAGCGTTTGCGCATCACCCCTGGACCACTTCACTCAAGTGAGATGTTGAAAGAGTTAGTTTCAGCTCTCTCTAAAATTTGGTCTGAAATAAAATTGCCCAGAGCGGCTTAGTTTGTGTGGCTTAATTTGCCCTGCTTAAAGAGAGGTTTAATAAATGACTAGAAAGAAAAAACGTGCCGTGGTGATCGCAGGTGCTTTAACACTTCTTTTTGTCAGTGTTGGTCTTGTTGCTTTTGCATTTAAAGATAATTTGGTCTTTTTTCTCACGCCGACTGATGTCGTGGCTGGAAAAGCAAAAGGAGCAACCAAACTCCGCATTGGCGGCATGGTTGAAAACGGCTCTTTAAAGCGCCTTGAAGATGGTTTGACCGTTTCTTTTGAAGTTACAGACTTTAGCCATTCTATTCCAGTAACTTATACCGGCCTTTTACCTAATTTATTTAAGGAAGGGCAAGGGGTTATTGCTGAAGGGTCTTTTGAAGAAAATGGCAAATTCAAAGCCAAGACCATTCTTGCTAAGCATGATGAAAAGTATGTTCCGCGTGAATTACAGGACACAATGAAGAAAAAACCGAAAGCGGAGACCACGAGCTACTAATTTTCAATGTAAATTCTTATATAAAAGATATATCTTAAATTGACATAGATCAATAATATCGTGCAAAGTAAGTTAAGCTTTTGCGCATATATAGGAATGATTATGCATAATAAAAACGTTGTCCCTTTTATTTCTGAAAAATCTGATTGCGGGTCTGATCATCCTGTATGCCAAGCGTGCGAAGTTCGCGCTTGTGGCATGTGTTCTGAGTTGAATTCAGATACACTTCAAGAATTGCGCAAAATTACCCGCACAAAAGAATATAAGGCGGGTGAGCAGATTTTTTGTGATGAAGAACCGACCGAAAATTATGCAACCATTAAGAATGGTATAGTTAAGCTTTCTAAAATTTTACCGGATGGCCGCCAACAAACCATTGGACTTGGCTTTCCACCAGACTTTATCGGACGAGCATTTAAAGACAAGAACTCATCTTTTGCTAGCGCACTCACTGATGTGACCGTCTGTACATTTCCTCGTGATTTATTTAATGACTATTTAAAAGCCACACCTAGCCTTGAACACAAGCTCTTTGAACTCACTTTAAATGAACTTGATTCAGCGCGTGAATGGATGCTGATGCTTGGCCGCATGACAGCACTTGAGAAAGTTGCAGCCCTTTTACTTGATTTTTCTGAGAGATTACACAAAGCCCGCCTACTACAAAGTTTGGAAAGTGAAAAGAATAATTTTGAGCTCCTTCTCACCCGATCTGAAATTTCGGACTTTCTTGGTTTAACAATTGAAACAGTAAGTCGTCAATTTTCTATACTGAAACAAAAAAACTTAATTGCTGTTAAAAATCAAAGATTTATAGAGATTTTAGATCGACCTTCTCTTGATACACTTGCGGGACATGAGGTTTATTAAGTCACCCTTTTAAGAGCATCATATGCTTATTTCTTTGTTGTTGTTAGCTACAACTTGTTAGTAGTTTTTGTTTTTTGAAACCTGTTTCATTGATTGTTTTGCAATTTCAAGTCTCAATTTTCCACCTGCGACAAGATACCTCACCTCACTTAAAACATGAAATTGACCTGCATCAATACATCTTTTCATTGGCTTGCCTAAGACAGGGGTGTGGGACAGTTTTAAATATAAGGGTTTTATTTAAACTGTGGTTTGTGTTCATATTTTACCCTAGTTCGCATATGCCCAATGATCTTTCTTCATTGTCCTCCAAAAACATTTTGAAACCATACAATAACTCAATGAGGACTTCTGATGGATCCTATCAGCACCATTGCCGCAGCTGCTACAGTTCTGCTCGCAATCATTTTAGCTTTATATTCCTCAGCTCAGGCCCATGACACAGTTTTTGCTGTTCACATGATGATCTTTGCAATTGCAGGTGGCTTGACGCTCTTTTATCTCGTTCGTAACTGCTCTTTTTCGGCAGTCAGGGCCGAAGGGCCACAAACGTATAATGATAACATTGTGCGATACGGGGTTATAGCCACTTTGTTTTGGGGCATTATCGGATTTGCCGTTGGTCTTCTCCTTGCTAGTCAATTAGCTTTTCCTGTTCTAAATTTTGACCTGCCCTGGACTAATTTTGGACGCTTGCGCCCCTTACACACATCTGCTGTTATTTTTGCTTTTGGCGGTAATGCATTGATTGCAACTAGTTTTTATGTTGTTCAACGTACATGTAGAGCTCCTCTGGCATTTGGCGGGTTGGCTTGGTTTGTCTTTTGGGGCTATCAGCTATTTATCGTTTTAGCCGCTACTGGTTATGTACTTGGTTCGACCCAGGCTAAAGAATATGCTGAGCCAGAATGGCATGTTGATTTGTGGCTTACTATTGTTTGGGTTGCTTATTTACTAGTATTTTTCTTTACGCTACTGCGCCGCAAGGAACCGCATATCTATGTCGCAAATTGGTTTTACCTGGCCTTTATTGTTACCGTTGCCATGCTGCACGTGGTAAACGGTTTGGCTGTGCCAGTATCTTACTTTTCTTCACATAGTTATTCGGCTTTCTCAGGTGTGCAAAGTGCACTTGTGCAGTGGTGGTATGGCCACAATGCTGTTGGCTTTTTCCTGACAGCTGGCTTCTTGGGGATGATGTATTACTTTGTCCCAAAACAAGCGAACCGGCCTGTTTACTCTTACCGCCTTTCAATCATTCACTTTTGGGCTGTGATTTTTCTTTACATTTGGGCAGGTCCACACCACCTGCATTACACAGCCTTGCCTGACTGGGCGCAAAACCTTGGCATGGTCTTTTCTATCATGCTTTGGATGCCAAGCTGGGGTGGGATGATTAATGGTCTAATGACCCTTTCAGGCGCATGGGACAAGTTACGTACCGACCCAATTTTGCGGATGATGGTTGCCTCTATTGCCTTCTATGGCATGGCGACTTTCGAAGGACCACTTATGTCAATTAAATCTGTAAACAGTCTTAGCCACTATACCGACTGGACTATTGGTCACGTTCATTCTGGTGCTCTTGGCTGGAATGCTCTTGTTACCTTTGGTGCGATGTATTTCCTTGTGCCTAAGTTATGGGGCCGGAGAGAACTTTATAGCCTTAAGCTTGTTAACTGGCATTTCTGGACAGCCATGATGGGGATTGTGATTTACGCCTCTTCTATGTGGGTTTCTGGAATTATGCAGGGCTTGATGTGGCGTGAATATAATAGTGAAGGCTTCCTTGTTTACTCCTTTGCAGAAACCGTTGTTCAAATGCACCCCTTCTACGTGCTTAGAGCTCTTGGCGGTTTGATGTTCCTCATTGGTGGAGTGATCATGGTCTACAACGTTTGGCGTACTATTCGTGGTGAGGCCAAAGTTGATCAGCCTGTATCTCAAGTCATTACAGTTGGTGCATAGGAGAAAAATAATGAATCACAGCACAATTGAAAAAAATGGTTCTATCCTGCTCGTTCTTAGTCTTCTCGTAGTTACGATCGGCGGTATAGTTGAAATTGCTCCTCTCTTTTATCTTGAGAATACGATTGAGAAAGTTAAGGGTATGCGCCCTTACTCCCCTCTCGAATTAGTGGGGCAGAACATTTACAAACGGGAAGGGTGTAACCTTTGTCATAGTCAGATGATCCGCCCGTTTAAAGATGAAGTTGAACGGTATGGCCATTACTCCCTTGCCGCAGAGAGCATGTATGATCATCCGTTTGTCTGGGGGTCAAAAAGAACGGGACCTGATTTAGCTCGTGTTGGTGGGCGCTATTCAGATGAATGGCACAGAGAGCATCTCATTGCTCCCCGTAATCTTGTCCCTGAGAGTGTGATGCCTGGATACCCTTTTTTAATGCAACCCTTAAAAGTGCATGACATCAAAGCGCACTTGATTGCTAGCAAAACAGTGGGGGTTCCTTACACAAAAGAGCAAATTGACAATGCTGCAGTTGACCTTGTTTCACAGGCCAACCCAGATTCAGATGGCGCTGAAGATGTTTCTGATCGTTATCCAAAAGCTATTGTCAGGGACTTTGATGGCAAACCAGAGACGTTAACTGAAATGGATGCACTGATTGCATATTTGCAGGTGCTTGGAACCATGGTTGATTTCTCTACTTACGATGCAAAAGCCAATTTAAGGTAGGAGATCTCTCATGGAAACTTACACCGCAATGCGAGCCTTTGCAGATAGTTGGGGCTTACTTTACATGGTCCTGATTTTTATCGGCGTTTGTGTTTTTGCATTCCGTCCTGGGTCAAAGAAGATTTACGACGAACAAGCCCGTATACCCCTCAATGAGGAGACATTAAACAATGACTAAAAGACCTATTGATGACATTACAGGAACAGAGACAACCGGACATGAGTGGGATGGTATTCGTGAGCTTGACACCCCCATGCCGCGTTGGTGGTTGATTACTTTCTATATCACCATTGCCTGGTCAATTGTTTATTGCGTGCTTTACCCGGCCATTCCTCTTATAACCAGCAACACAAAAGGAACGCTTGGTTATTCTTCTCGAGGTGAGCTTGATAAATCTTTACAGCAAGCACGAGATGCGCAAACAGGTTTACGTGATAAAATCAAAAGTAGTTCACTTGCTGCAATTATTACAGATCCTCAACTCTTTTCATTTGCTAAAGCTGGTGGCAAGGCTGCTTTTAAAGTGAACTGCGTTCAATGTCATGGGTCCGGTGCTGAGGGCTCTATCGGCAATCCAAACCTAAATGACGACGATTGGTTGTGGGGTGGTAAGCTTGAAGAAATTCACCAAACCATTAAACACGGTGTTCGCTATGAACAAGATGATGACACGCGTTTATCTGACATGCCCGCTTTTGGTAAAGACGAGCTTTTAGATAAAAACCAGATAGAGCAAGTCGCTGATTATGTTCTTTCTCTAAGTAAAAACTCAGCTGATGCATCTAGCACCGGCGCACAAATTTTTGCTGATAATTGCGCGTCATGTCATGGTAAAACTGGTGCTGGTGACCGCTCCGTTGGTGCGCCACCTCTAAATGATCAGATTTGGCTTTATGGCGGCGATAAAAAGACAGTCATGGAAAGCATTCACAATTCCAGGAAAGCTGTTATGCCAGCTTGGACGCACCGTCTTGATACCGAAACCATCAAACAATTAGCCATTTATGTTCACTCCCTCGGGGGTGGAGAGAAGTAGGTGTATAGCAGGCGCTTATAGGCCCCCCATGACCTTTTAGCTCCTCTTGCACCTACTTCACCCGATATACAAGTTTAAGGTTCAGGGTTGATAATTTTATTTTTCAACCCTGGATTTTCAAAAAATACAGAGCTTCATTTAAGGTGATAATTGAATGACCAAACCTTCACAGATTGAACAATTTGATGTTCAGGCTGTTAATAAAGCTGGTGCAAAAAAATTATTTGCCGCCGCAAAAAAAATATATCCCAAACGAGTTGATGGTAAATTTCGCCAGCTGAAATGGTTGATCATGACTGTCACTTTAGCGATTTATTATATCACTCCCTGGCTTCGCTGGGATCGCGGAGAGTTTGCCCCTGACCAAGCCGTACTGGTTGACCTTGCGAACCGCCGTTTTTACTTTTTCTTTATTGAAATTTGGCCACAAGAATTTTTCTATGTGGCAGGCTTGCTCATTATGGCTGGCATTGGTTTGTTTCTTGTGACTTCCGTTTGGGGACGGGCTTGGTGTGGTTATACATGCCCGCAAACCGTTTGGGTTGATTTGTTTTTGGTGATTGAACGCGCTATTGAGGGTGATCGCAATGCTCGTATGAAACTTGATAAAGCTTCATGGAATTTTAAAAAGTTCCGCATGAAACTTACCAAACATATCGCCTGGCTTTTGGTCGCCATTTCAACTGGCGGTGCCTGGATTTTTTATTTTGCTGATGCTCCCTCTTTGTTTGTTAGCTTCTTCACTTTAAATGCTCCTTTTGTTGCTTACTCTACTGTGGCTGTTCTAACAGCTACCACCTATATCTTTGGTGGTTTTATGCGGGATCAGGTTTGCACTTATATGTGTCCTTGGCCGCGTATTCAAGCAGCGATGCTTGATGAAGAGAGCCTGGTTGTTACATATAATGACTACAGAGGTGAGCCTCGCACTGCCCATCGTAAAAAGCATGCTAATGATGATGTCTCACAAGTTCCTATGGGCGACTGTATTGATTGTAACAAGTGTGTGGTTGTTTGCCCGATGGGTATTGATATTCGTGATGGACAACAGATGGAATGCATCACCTGTGCGCTTTGTATTGATGCTTGTGACAGTGTGATGGAAAAAGTTGGCAAACCGAAAGGGCTTATTTCTTACGCCACTTTGAAAGAATATGATCAAGCCGCTGCTGGTAAACCTGTTCAAAACTCTGTGCCAATTTTATTTCGTCCACGTACTCTTATTTATTCAGCCATTTGGTGTCTTGTGGGCTTAAGCATGCTTTTTGTACTTGCCACACGCAGCCGTCTGGATGTCAATGTTTTGCATGATCGCAACCCTTTGATGGTTCAGCTTTCTGATGGTTCTGTTCGCAATGGCTATATTGTTAAGATCCTTAATATGGAACCTAAGAAACATACTGCTTTTCTCTCATTTCAAGGTTTGCCTGAAGGATTTATGCGGATTGAACAAGAAGGTACTCGCTTAGTTAAAAATGGTGAAAGCTACAAATTAATGTTGGAACCGGATGTTCTAAGAGAACTCAAAATTTACGTCACAATACCTCAAGCCTCTTTACCAAAATTGGATCAGGCATTTAAATTTGTTGCAGAAATTCCTGCAAGTGAAGAATATCATGAAACAACAACTAAATTTCATGTGAAGAAATACTAAGGCTTAAGCCCATAATTATTAGGAGCTGAACTATGACAGATCCATCATATTCAAAAGATCGAAAACCCTTTACTGGCAAACATATGTTGATTGTTATGTTGAGCTTTTTTGGCGTTATTATTGCTGTTAACCTGACAATGGCGACTTTAGCAACGAGTAGCTGGACCGGCTTAGTGGTTAAAAACGGCTATATTGCTAGTCAACACTTCAATAAAAACCAAGAGGTGCAGGAAAAATTAGTGGCTGCTGGTTGGCGCAGTGAACTTGAGTATAGCGATGGTGTTTTTGTTTTATCTCTGAGTAAAAACTCCAAGAGTTTAGTAAACTGTCAGGTTTCTGGCCTACTAAGCCGGCCCGTTCATGAAAATGAAAATCAAGTTCTTTCGTTTAAATATTCCAACACAGGAACGAGTACATATTCTATGACCGGACAGAAAAAAACTGGCGGACAATATATCGCCC
This sequence comes from Hyphomicrobiales bacterium 4NK60-0047b, assembly GCA_040367435.1. Taxonomy (NCBI): domain Bacteria; kingdom Pseudomonadati; phylum Pseudomonadota; class Alphaproteobacteria; order Hyphomicrobiales; species Hyphomicrobiales bacterium 4NK60-0047b. The sequence continues at coordinate 241,791 of BAABWY010000005.1, forward strand.
CCATCAAAGAAGTTTCTCAGGGGCAAGCACATGAACAATCAAAGAGCCCCCTCAAACCTGGTCGTTGGAATTTGGAAGTTCAAGCTCTTTGCCCACCAGCTGAAACAGGCTCATCTCATGAGACTAATGATAAATTCATACAGACTTATAAATTTTTAGCGCCTGAACTATCTTCAGCTAAATAAGCATTCTTCTGCGCAACTAGGTAAATGCAATGGCACTTATAACCGATCATAAAATAAACGTAACGCCTTCAGAATTAGTGCCCTCTACCCAAAGAGAGGTGCCTGATAAGACCTTTGTTTTGCAAAAAGACATTTCGTTGTTCCAGACTGTCTCAGGTCATGGAGTGGTTGGTCTGGATCTAATAGTAGCCAATATGAATTGCGCTGGATGTATGTCTAAGATTGAACGGCATTTTTCTAATGACACCAGGCTCAAGAAAGTCCGTGTCAATTTAAGCCAAAAACTTGTTCACTTTGAATGGCTTGAAGGATCCACAACCGCCAATGAACTTTTTAATGATCTGACAGAACTTGGATATAAAGCATCTCCTTTTCTTAATAACAATGATTTGGTTGAAGTTGAACGTACTGAGATGCGCCGTCTTCTTTTGTGTCTTGGGGTTGCAGGGTTTGCTGCTGCCAATGTGATGCTTCTTTCCGTTTCTGTTTGGTCTGGTGCGACGGGCGCCACACGAGATTTATTCCACTGGCTTTCTGCTCTAATTGCAATACCGGCTATTGCCTTTGCCGGCCGTCCTTTTTTTAGTTCTGCTTGGCTTGCTCTAAAGTCTGGTCACTTGAATATGGATGTTCCTATTTCATTAGCGGTTATTTTAGCAACAGGGCTTAGCCTTTTTGAAACGGCTACTCACGGAGAGCACGCTTTTTTTGATGCCGCTCTAACCTTATTATTTTTCCTTCTTATTGGTCGCACTCTCGACAGGTTGATGAGAGACCAAGCTTTTTCTGGTGTGCGGCAGCTACTTGCTTTTAAAAGTACGATTGCTCAAATTGTAGATGCTGATGGACAGCAGAGCACTCTTCCTATCTCACAGATAGAAGTCGGCATGCGGGTTTTGGTTTTACCTGGGGAGACTATCCCGGTTGATGGAGAGATCCTTATTGGCAAAAGTGATATTGATTGGTCTTTGGTCAATGGCGAATCTGTTCCACGCAATGCAAAGCCAGGAGATGAGGTGTTTTCAGGACTTGTGAATTTATCTGGCCCTTTAGAAATTAAAACGACCGCTGTTGGAGAGACAACCCTTCTCTCTGAAATCATTCGTTTAATGGAGCAAGCGAATGAAAGAGCACCGCGTTACAGAACACTTGCGGATAGGGCAGCTTCCGTTTACGCACCTCTTGTTCATCTGATTGCACTTTTCACATTTACTGGGTGGATGCTATATGGCATGCCTTGGCAAGGCTCGCTTTATACTGCTATTTCCGTTCTTATTATTACATGCCCTTGTGCTCTTGGTCTTGCTGTTCCTGTTGTACAAGTAGTGGCGAGCTCCATTGCTCACAAACACGGCCTCTTAATGAAGGATGGTACGGCGCTTGAGAAATTAAGTGAAATTGATACTGTAGTTTTTGATAAAACAGGAACACTTACCCTATCCAAGCTCACTCTCTCAGGAAAATTTTTTGAAGCGGATCGTTTATCTTCCCTCGCGTCTCAACTTGCGAAAAACAGTCTCCACCCTCTCTCTAAAGCTTTAGCAAGTGCTTATCAAAACCGCTCCTCAGAGAAAACAAAATTTTCTACAGAAGCGCTGCTAGATGTTGAAGAACACCCTGGTTTAGGAATGCGAGCGACATATGAAGGGGGTGAGTTACGTCTTGGCTCTTTCGAGTGGTGTAATATTGACGACACGTTTGAAACATATGATGGGGCTGATTTAATGCTTTGGGCTTCATACTGCCAGGCGGGAGAAAAACCAGTTGTAGCTCTCTTTACTTTCGAAGATGAATTACGTCCTGGCGTTATGGGATTAATTCGAACCTTGAAAGCGCAAGACATGGACGTGCAGCTCTTATCTGGAGACAGACAAGAGCCGGTTCAGCGCATGGCTCAATTGCTCAACATAGATCATTTCAAAGCTGAAATGAAACCTGATCAGAAATGCCAGTATATCGAAAAGCTTGGGCGAAATGGCTCAAAGGTTCTTATGATCGGCGATGGGATCAATGATGGCCCTTCTTTAAAAGCCGCTTTTACATCCCTCTCCCCTTCAAGTGCGAGTGATGTGGCACAAGTTACGGCTAACTTTGTTTTGATGAATGATAGTTTGAAATCTATTATTGGTCTTTTTCAGCTGGCCAAAAGTGCCAGGGCACTGATTTATCAAAATTTTGCACTTGCTCTCGTTTATAACATGATTGCTGTTCCTATCGCTGTGTTTGGATACGCCACCCCGATTGTTGCTGCTATAGCTATGTCTCTTTCATCTATGATTGTGACTTTGAATGCGTTACGCTTGCACCTTCTAGCTTCTTCTTATCAATGGCAAGAAGATGATAAACTCTAACAATATCTGTTGCTTATTTTAAAGGCACGGAACGGATTTATTCTTTGATGCATTCGTGTTGAGCTGCTTACTAGGAGGTCATAATGAGTAATTTATTATTTCTTATTCCCATAGCACTTGGGCTTGGATTCCTAGGACTGCTTGGTTTTCTATGGGCGTTAAAAAACAACCAGTTTGACGATTTAGAAGGATCTGCCCATCGGATCCTTGATGATGATGATAAACCTCTGAAGTGAACTGGCTACTGCAGAGATAAGTCTGCATTTATTTGTGCTTTAGGATACCCACGAAACATTCAGTTTTTACGCTTTAGATGCCCACGAAACATCCGTTGACCCAACACGCAAAGTCTTTTTTAAGCGTGTTGTTTATCGTAAAAACCGGTATCCACTTTTACGCAACACGTTTTATTGGTGTCTGCCATTTCAACAAGATTTCTTTGAGCTGCTCTTGTTCAAAAGGTTTGGCTAAGTGATCATCCATACCTGCTTTGATGCATTTTTCCCGATCTTCAGGGAATGCATTTGCTGTTAGAGCAATAATAGGGACCGTTTTAGATATTGTATTTTCATGGTTTTCTAAATAATAACGTACAGCTTTAGTTGCTGCAAAACCGTCCATCTCAGGCATATGGATATCCATCAAGATATAATCAATTGATCTAGCTGCCTCATTATAATCTTTTACAATTTCTAAAGCTGCTTCACCATTTTTAACATGCAGAACCTCAACTCCAAGCTTTGATAAAACCGTCCTTGCTAACAAGGCATTTATCTCATTATCTTCAGCCAATAAAATGGTTGTCTTTTGATTTTTATTGATTAATTCACATGCTTCATTCTTTTTAAAGTGGCCTGAATTCTTTGCTGTATTTTTAATTGAATAGTCAGCATTTATTCTCGCAAATAACGAAATTGGTCGAACAGGTCTTGTTAAATATGCATCCACACCTTGCTCTTGCAAAATGGAAAAACCACCTCGCTCAGAGACTTCCATAATTACAATAATCCTAGGCCCAATATTTTTAGTACATTCTTGGAGATAAGTTTTAAATTCTTTTGATAGTTTATTGTAAACTGTATTCGCTGTTTTGGTGTCTAAAATTAGTGTGTCATAGGGATGACCCGATTTGCCAGCAGCAGTAATTTTTTGCAAAGCGTTTTTCGACTGACAATATTCAGCACATAGACCTGCCGCTTTTAAAGTTTTTATAATCGCCTTCATCTCGATATCTAATTCACCAACAAGCAAGACATTATGAGGATCTTCTGGTAATTGATAGAATTGATAAAGGTGACTTGAATTTTCGCTTCGTTTCAACTCAACTTCTATATGGAATTCTGCACCAGAATTTTGTTCACCTTCGACTTGCTCTGACGTGATGCTAATATTACCATTCATTTTTTCTATGATACGCTTGGTGATTGCTAGCCCAAGGCCAGTTCCGCCAAAACGACGTGCATGTGAACTATCTGCTTGCTCAAAATCACCGAAAACTTTTTTCTGAGCCGTTTTGGTTAGACCAATACCAGTGTCTTTCACGTTTATTCTTATTTTTTGCGTCGGAGCTGAACTCGGCTTCTCAAAATATTGGTCACTTTTATCTTTTTTATCAGCGTCCAGGATTTCAACTGTTATACCGCCTGTTTGAGTAAATTTGATTGCATTGCCAACTAGATTTGTCAGGATTTGGCGTAGCCTCACCTCATCACTGATTAGTGTTTCTTGTATTGTTGGATCTATGTACCAGGCCATTTGCAATTTTTTATCATGAGCACGGGGCGCTAATAACTCAACAACTGACTGGGCAATATCACGCAAATCAATCGGTTGTTCTTCAAGTTCTAATTTGCCTGCTTCAATTTTTGAAAAATCAAGAATTTGATCTATGAGTGAAAGAAGACTTTTTGCTGAGCAATTGATTGCTCTTGCATATGTTTTTTGCTCAGCTGATAATTGAGTGTCCATCATCAAACCAGTCATCCCCAGAATACCATTCATTGGAGTTCTGATTTCATGACTCATAGTTGCCAGAAATTGCCCTTTTGCCGAATTGGCACGAAGAGCTTGATCGCGGGCTTCCTGCAGTTCATCTTCCGCTTGCTTTTGATCTGTAACATCGCGACCAATAGACTGGATTTCGATAATATTCAAAGCATTATCACGAATGGCAAATTCTTCCCATTCAAACCACCTTAACCCCAAGGAAGTTGCGATGCGCTGCGTATAATTTCTGCGACCCTGGCCAACCTCAAAATCAGATGGAGGAGTTTCGTCTCCTGCAATAATAGTCGGATTAAATTTTTGCCCACCCTCTGATGGTAAGAGATTTCCAAATTGCCGACTAAAAGCACTGTTTGTAAAGGTCAGCATACCATGAAGATCTTTTCGAATGATGATATCATTTTGGCAATCAAGCAAATCTCGGTAGCGACTTTCACTATCTCTTAACTCCCATTGAACGTCACTAAACTGCTCAACCTGTTCGTTTAACTCATCGACTAGGTTATCTTTTGAAACATTCGTCGAATTTGATGCTGTTAGGAAATATGCCCCCCAACAGGTTCCCATCATCATCAAGATTGAGAGAAAAGACAGGCCAGCCCAGTTTGGGTCAATGGTGCTTGCTAATAAAATGATGGATAAGACGAATGTTAATGTTGAGCAAATGAGCGATAGAAACGCGCCAGCTGTTATTAGTTTTTTGACTGATACACTTTGTAAAAAACCTTCATTATCACCTGTAATCTCAGCTTGTTTTATTTTTGAATTAGCTTGATTTAATAGAGGAGTGATATATTCGCTCTGAGTTTTTTCGCAACGAAGCTCATCATTTAAACCCGTAAATGACTGATCTTCACTATCATAACTTGCTTGTTGATTCAGAATAAATTTTTCTGAGTAATTTGGATTTATAATTTTCACGAATGGACTCAATCTCGTTTAACTGCCGCATTAGAGTTATTTACTCTTTTAATGCTCCTCCAGTTGGCTTTTTTGTGCTTCAGATGCCCACTAAGCATCTGCACAAGCAACCTTACTTTTGTTAGCCTTGAGATTTCTCACTAGCGATCGGCACGAAGCATTTATCTAAAACAATACACTCGAGTATTAGTTAACCAGAATTCATTTGAGAAAGGCTTAGAATAACAGTTCAAATTTTATCTAATTCGTACAAATTTGTAGTTTTTCTTCTCTCACGGCTATTCTAAGCGCTTATGGCGCTTAGGCCTCCGAGGGGCGTCGCATTTCTTTCGATCAGCTTATCTGTGCTCGCTAAAGCTCCGCTCAGGTTGACCTGGTGCACCGGCCTTCGCGAAGCGCTATGCCATGTCACTCAGCCCTAAAAAGGGCTGAGCTCCTTCTTCGTAAGTTGAGCTTTAGGTTGCCCACTAGCAACTGCTTATCTGAGCTTCAGATGCCCACTAGCATCCGCTTGTCTCACGCTTCAAATACCCATTAGTATCCGCTTAATTGATTGTTTTTTGCAATTTGAGGGCTTTGGCTATCTACTTTATTACCGCGATAGGATAAGGCTTCAGCGATGTGAGCGCGGCTCACTCTTTCAGAGTTTTCTAAGTCAGCTAAAGTTCGTGCAACTCTTAAGGCTTTATGGAAGCCTCTTGCAGAAAGGTTGAGTTTGACTGCTGCTTCTTTTAGTAGCTTTTTACCTAATTCATCCGGGGCGGCGATTTGCTCTAACAAGGGGGCCGAGCAGGTAGCGTTTAAAAGTTCAGGGCTGTCATTTATTTTTTCGAACCGTTCTCGCTGGATTAACCGTGCCATTGTCACCCGCTTTCTAATCTCAGCGCTGGTTTCAACGGGGCTTTCATCAAGAAGGTCCAGAGCTGTTACGGCTGGAACTTCAATTTGGAGGTCTATTCGGTCTAGCAGAGGGCCTGAAATTCGAGATTGATAACGCTCAGCACAATTATTCCCGCGTGAACAAGCAAACCCAGGCTCAAAGGCTTTACCGCAACGGCAGGGGTTCATAGCAGCGATAAGCTGAATTTTAGACGGATATGTAATACGGTGGTTGGCCCTTGCAATTGATGTTTCGCCTGACTCAAGCGGCTGGCGCAAACTGTCTAGGACCTGAGCTGTAAATTCAGGGAGCTCATCAAGAAACAAAACGCCATGATGGGCCAAAGCGACTTCACCTGGTTTGGGCCTGCTACCTCCGCCAACTAAGGCTGCCATTGTGGCTGAGTGATGTGGTGCTCTAAAAGGGCGTGCTTGTTTGAGTTCACCCCCGCTTAACTCACCGGCCAAGCTTTGAATCATAGAGACCTCAAGCATTTCTTCAGGTGAGAGTGGAGGCAAGATTGTTGGTAAGCGCGAGGCCAGCATGGTTTTCCCCGCGCCAGGTGGGCCAGACATCAGCAAGTTATGGCCACCAGCTGCTGCTATTTCCAAACAACGTTTTGCGCCTTCCTGACCTTTGATATCAGCCATATCTGGCTTGCCTTCATCTGAAGAGGCCTCCGCGCTTATTTTAGGTTTTGGTGGACTTAGGACCTGTGTCCCTTTGAAATGATTGATTAAATTGAGCAAATGATTGGGCGCTAAGATGTCCATATCTTCCGCAGCCCAGGCGGCTTCTGGCCCACATGAAGAGGGGCAAATCAGACCGAGGTTCTGCCTATTTGCACTAATCGATGCTGGCAACGCGCCCACAACAGAGCTAATTCCACCATCAAGGGCAAGTTCGCCTAATACCAGATACCTTGCTAGCGGGTCTTTTGATATAGCGTCTGTTGCTGCCATTAACCCAAGCACAATGGGGAGATCATAATGGGAGCCATATTTAGGTACGTCAGCTGGTGCTAAATTCACTGTAATTCTTTTGGGAGGGAGCCCAAGCCCCAGAGCATTTAGAGCGGCTCTCACACGCTCGCGGCTTTCAGCTACGGCTTTGTCTGGCAGGCCTACAATGTTAAAGGCAGGGAGACCAGATGCCACTTGCACTTGTACATCAATTGGCTTGGCTTCAACCCCGATAAAAGCAACTGTTTTCACTTCAGCGTACATGCTTGTTCCCCTTTATATATGCCCCTCTTCAAGACACATGAATAGTTCAAGCCCGATAGATCAATAATACCAAGACCGATAGAGCTCTTTTTCATCTTTCAAATCTTGATATAGCCAAACCATTCTATCTAAAAACCAGCTTTTGCCGATCATGGTGATGGCTGTGCCAAAAATAGTTGGCCAAATTGCAAATTGGATTAAACCCCAAATAGCAAGCAAGAAGCCTGCGAATGTGATGATGTTTAAAATTCTTATAGCGCGGTGGTGGTGATCTGGAATTTGATCTTTTGGGTGTTGCAGCCAAACACGTTCGCCAAGCACTGCCTTTGAAGCCCAATGATTGGTGGTTTTTGGTTTGCTAAAAAATCGCGGATTTAGCCAGGTCCAGAGACAAACAAGAGCTATTGGCGCTAGCGAGAGATAGCCAATCCATTCTCTTGACCAAACGGCTAATGCCAAAAGCGGAAGACAAGAATATCTTGTCCATACACTCCATGGGTTGGCATGACGGGCCCAGACCTCATCTGACATGGAAAAGAATTTTTCGATGGTTGTTTTTGATGCCATATCATTCAAGCTGTATTAGCTTCCCCAAATCGAATTTCTGAATTTAACTTAACGGAAACGCTTTGTATGCGCAAGAACAAAATAAGAACAAATTTCAACTTGTATCTCTATGACCGTACTACCTAGCTATTGCATCAGCTGCCATATCTGTAATGGCCTCTAATTTGATAGCTGAATAAGTCGTCATCTAACTTAGGCCCTAAGCCTATATTATGAATGATCATGGGATTGCCTGAAATTCCGATTTTGTCAGACACAATCGCGATATGATCTTTTGATGAAATGGCTTCTTTTAGATAAAAAGTGACGATATCGCCTGGTTTGTAATTTTTGGGATTTTTTGATACTGGCAATGATTGACCAAACCGTTTGAAAAACTTCTCAAGCACTTTGACTCGCCTGTGAGCGATATTCTTATCTCCTCCCATCTTTTCATGCACATCTTTTTGAAGATCTATACCAACCGCTCTATAGGCTCGGATGACAACATCTGTGCAGACCCCAAAATGGGCTGGTACATCGCCATTTGGATAGGGAATCTTATAATATTTGGGATTATATATAACAAGATGCTTGGTTCTCTCTAACGCTGCTTTTGCCAAGCGTTCCTGTACGGTTTTTTTCTCTTTTTTATTTTCGTCTTTCGTACCAACTGTTTCTTTAACTGTTTGAGCATCTGCACTTGATATGACGTGAGATTGAGTTAATCCTAAAAATATGAGCACTACAAAACTCAGAGCGAACCTTCTGCGAATTATATGATTTTCCAAAGATTTTAACCGTCTCATTCTGCCTCCTCATTTCTCACATAAAAACGAAAACTCTTTTTTAAAAGAAAAGCTAATGATTTTATATGAAAAGCTCTCGCCTTTATCTAAAGCATATTTAATTTGGGCTTAAAGGCAAGAGAATGACAAAGAAGAATTTTAAGGGCTTCTTTAATGGAGGCCCCACATTGATTTGGCAGACATTGTTTATTTAGATAGTGTTTATTTAGATTGTGATTAGGCAGAGATTGTTTTTTTCATATCAGTCTTTTGCAAAAGCACTTCTATTGCATCATATAAATCTGCGCCTCTGATAGGTTTGGACACATACCCATCAACACCAGCTTTATAATATTCCTGGACCTGGTCATCGAGTGCGTTTGCTGTTAATGCCAAAATCGGAATAGGTGTTTGAGATGCCAGACTTTCACATCCTTGACTGGCCCACAATTTGTGCAGTTCCTTTGTGGCTGTGATGCCATCCATGACCGGCATCATGATATCCATCAAAATTAAATCGTAATTTTTTTTCAACCCACTTTGGTCACTTACTTCATTTTTCATAATGTTTAGTGCGAGTTGACCATTTGCAACGCAATCATATGTAACGCCAAATTGATCAAGATAAGTCTTGATCAGCATTTGATTTAACGGGTTATCTTCAACAATTAGTGCATGGGCATTTATTAAATGCTCAGCTTCTTCAGTTTCTTCTTCAGCCTCGTCACTTTGATCCGTGATCTCTTCACATTTGAACGTGAACCAGAAGGTGCTCCCACACTCTTTTTGACTTTTATAATCCAGCTTGCCGCCCATATGCTCAGCTAGCGTGCGGGAAATATACAGCCCGAGACCGCTGCCGCCAAATTTTGTTTGAATTGAACTGTTGGCCTGACAAAAGGGAGTGAAGATTTTTTCTTGCTCAGCCCGGCTTATTCCTATGCCGGTGTCTTTTAACTCAACTCGGATTAAGTGGTATTTGGGTGATGATTTTTCATCTCTGATTTCTGAAGAAGAGACGCGCAACTTCAATGAGCCTTCTTCAGTAAATTTAAGAGCATTGTTGGCCAGATTATTTATAATTTGGCTAAGGCGCACTTGATCGCCTTTAATCACTTTTGGACAATTTTCATCCAGCTGACAAGCGAAGCTCAAACCCTTATCAAGCGCTCTAGGCTTGATTGAACTTGTCATTGTCTCCAGGAATTCTTTTAAATTGAAGTTTTCTTCTTCCAACTCAACATGTCCTGCTTCTAAGCGAGCAAAATTTAAAATGTCAGTTGTAAGAGTTGAGAGATTTTTGGCCGCCAGCTGCAAGGTTTGCGCATAGTGATGTTGATTTGTATTTAAATTTGTTGTCTGAAGCAATTCAACCATGGTCATGATTGCCCCTATCGGCGTTCTGATTTCATGGCTAACAGTTGCTAGAATTTCTGCATTTGCTTGCTCGCGCTCTTCTAACTTGATGAGTTGCTGCTTTAGCTCGGCATTTTCCTCAGCCAAACTTTTCTGCTCATCAAGAAGTGCTTGATGTTCACTCTGCCCCATTTGATTTTCAGGATGGTTTGCTTTGCCCGTCACTGACATAACCTTGAAACGCCTTTTACTTTATTGCACTTGGGTCACAAGAAAGAGATCTTAAGCGATCTATGCCTGCCATATATTGTGAACTACCATGTGCATATTCTTACACTTGGTCCCTACAATAGTTTGAAGGTGTTAAAGTGAGCTTTAAAACAGTGGCTTTTCATGGAAGAATAAAATTTAGGGTAAATATTTTCTTAATGCGGTGAGGCCGAGTAAGGCGCTTTCGTAAATTTCAGAAGGATTTATGCCTTTTTCTCTTAATTCGAAAAGACTTGGATGTCCTTTGGACTTTGATAGCTTTCCATCTTTATAAAGTACCAGATCATGGTGGTGATAAATCGGCTGGCTAAGCCCAAGATTTATTTGCAAAATTCTATGAATATCTGTTGCAGCTTCCAGGTCTTTACCACGGCAGATATGAGTTATGCCAAGATTATGATCATCTATGACGACCGACAGGTGATAACTTGTTGGAGTGTCTTTTCGTTTTATGACGACATCTCCCCAGCGCTCAGCCGCTAACGGAACTGAGCCAAGCTGTCCGTCTTGATCAATTGATTGATAGACAAAGCCTCTACCTGCTTCTCTTTCTATTTTTTTTGCTCTTGTTATTGCTCTGTCCATATGAAGTCTTAAAGCGTAAGGTTCGCCTGATAAAATGCGCTCTTTTGCTTTTTCTTCAGGATAGTCCTTATAAATGTCTGGATAGACTGGTGCACCATCTGGATCTTGCTTGATGGCTTTGACCTCTTTTAGGGACTGTTTGATCTCTGAACGACTTGCAAAGCAAGGATAAAGAAGCCCTAACTGGCACAAGTCATTTATGGCGTTCTCATAGAGCTCAAAATGCCCTGATTGATAGAGAACTGGCTCTTGCCATTTAATACCTAGCCAATGTAAATCGCGTATTATGGCTGTGCTAAAGCACTCTTGCGAACGGGCCTTATCGATGTCTTCAATGCGTAGATAGAGATGTCCTGAATATTTTCGGGCCATTTCATAAGTTTGGATTGCTGAGTAAGCATGACCAAGATGAAGTAAGCCGTTGGGGCTTGGGGCAAATCTAAAAACGGGTTCTCTTGCTATTGACACTGCTCTGTTGACCTTTAGTGCTTGTAATGATACAAGATTGCAGAGTTTTCGCCGCTCTTGCATTTTTTAATGCTGGGCGGCTTTGCTTTTCGCAACTATCATTTTGCTCTTTACCTAAGCTTTTATTTCAATAAGATTTTGTTTTTATTGACTTTTTATTTCTAAGAGCGTGGTTTTTCAGACCAATTGAAGTTTTTGCGTTTTTTCATAATAGATTGATATAACGAGGATTAGCCGTCATGGCCAATACTAAATCGGCTAAAAAAGCCATTCGTAAAATTGCCCGCAAGACGGCAATTAACAAAAACCGTCGCAGCCGTATGCGTACTTTTATTCGCCAAGTTGAAGAAGCTATTTCAGCTGGTGACCAAACAGTTGCACAACAAGCTCTTGTTGCGGCTCAGCCAGAAATTATGCGCAGTGCCCAAAAAGGCATCCTGCACAAAAATAGCGCTTCACGTAAAGTCTCTCGTCTTTCTGCTCGAATTAAAGCCCTTAGTGCTTAAATTTTGCCGTTAGATTTTTTTATTTTACGTTGCGACGCTATTCTGTTGCTTTTAAGAAACACTCGGATTTCTCCGGGTGTTTTTTTTTGGAATTTTTATTACCCGTTCAATTCAGGAATTTTCCTAGATTCAATGTGTTATTAAGAGGCCGTATTTTTCATTGCAACTACTCAGATACCGTCACTTTTTTTGATAAAAAAAATAATTGTGTTTTTTTTGATGCAAGTCTTGACTTGATTCGAAAGGAGCACTTCACACAGATTCGTAAAAAAACTATTAATTCCCAATAAGTTGGTTAATGACCACGCTTAACACGTGTGCTGAATGGTTAATTCTTCGGACCTGAAACCATACTAAAATTGCATCTCTCAAGCCCAAGTCTGACTTGCAAGGTCATTTAGGACTGTGTATAGTCTTTCAAATAGAGGGACGACAGAGACCGCTCACCAAGTATTCTAAATGTAAATCTAGCGTAAAAGACAAGTTATTCACGCTCATAGCAATTTGAGCGAAGGTATAATTATTGCCTCTTAAGCAAGATTGCAGTCATTACTATACTAAATGGGCACTTAGTGAAGCTTTTACTTTAAAACCAGTTCTTAGTGACTGATTTTGCGTTTTTCTACTTCGCTAGAACTTTTTCGTACCCACATAGTACAACTCTTGCGCTTACCTTACTTATGTTTGATAGCTTAGTCAGATGTTAGATTCTTTAGGCGATTTAAAGAGGGATTATGGTCAATAAAAATGGTTAATTATAGAGGGGGGATTTTCTATTTTAATTCAATCATTCTTAAATTTTAGAAATCGGAATTGCTCACTAAAATAAATGAATAGAATTTATTAAAGTTAGTATTTTGAAAAATATTCATTGAAAAATGATTTAAAGAAATTGCTAGCTGTAAGTTTTAAAAATAGGTGATTTTGACTTTGACCTTTAAATGATTTGCTTACGTAACACTTCTGCTCAGCGCATTATTGCAAAAAAGCTACATTTTGTAAGAAGGCCTGCATTTCTAATGAAGAATTTATACGCAAATATTTCAGCAAATGATTTAAAGGCCAAATTTTAAAACCATACAGAGCTGAAAGTGAACTGCGCTCAAGGCGGTTCATATTTAAGGTATGGTCATTGAAAAACTGGCTTATTTGAATTTATGACTTAAGGACTTGTTTAATCCTGACTTAAGTCATCTAAGAGGGCAATTAAAATAAACTGCGGAAGGGGGAAATACACATCTGAATTGAAAGGCAGGCTTTGCCAGACCTTTTAAAATCATAAAGAACTGTAATAAGACGTTTATATTTTTGTGCTGTGGATCAAAAGCTACGAAGGTTAAGCATTTTCAATGCTTACTTAGTAACGGAGATTTTTGTAACGAAGATTTTTCGATATCATTGTTGGATCTGATATCACCTATAATTATCTTGCTTCATTCTGCTCATTTTTATAAATTTCTAAGCTCAATAAACAACAAGTTGTGCTTTATCTATCGGCTATTGGTTAAATTAACCTTAACGTTCATGGTGAAGCTTCAAACCTTGTAAAGTTTCTAACTTTTTATTTGTTGTCAGAAATTGGCAACTGACAGTGGTAAAAAAGAGCATTCATTCTTATTGATTTTAATTTTGGGTTTATAATTTTAATTCAATCGCTTGCTAGGCTAAGCAAGTGGCAAGAACATAGCTGCTTCAAACTGGTTTTTATGACATTCATTTTAATTCGGTTTATTGGTTTAGAAACTACGGTTCTTAATTTTTAGAAACTTTCATTCTTGATCTTAAGACATTCATATTTTCTATACCGGGAATTTAATGAGAGTTTTTTGACTAGGTTTTAGTTTGACTGGGTTTTAGTTTGACTGAGCTTTACTCTTAAACAAAGCTTGAAACAAAAATAGCTGAGGGCAATTTTATCGGCTGATTTTTATGTTTTGAGACTTGAACTCAGAAGATCTATTACTTAAAGCACAAGAGTGTCCTTAATTGGTTATTTTGACACTCGGCTTGTTCAGACGCTCAGCTTTATGGGGCTTACTAGTAGGCTTTGGCTTATTTAATAGGCTTTGGTTGTAGCGGAAGATTGAATTTAATATTTATACAAGAGCGTAACTTAACCTGAATATGTGGCAATATCGATCGGTTGAGCATCACCTCTTGAAGCAAAGCACTTAGTTTTAAGCAGAGAACTTTTTTAAGTTAAGAGACTTACATATCTCGCCACAAATTTGGCTTGTTTATTGTTGAGTTTCGATTGCTTTGACACCTTATATTTCAGACAAAATAACATTCCAAAATTATCAGCACCCGAGGGACATTAAGGGTGCATTTGAGTACTAGGCTTTTTTGAGTACTAGGCTTTTTGAGTACTAGCCTGTGGCCTCACTTCGTTAAGTGAGTGGCTAGAATTTTGTAACAATGAGGTAAGCCGTTTTTTACGGCTAAATAAATAATTGGCCTAAATGGCTTAGAACTATTCGGGGTATTAATTGTGACTGAAGATAAAAAACAATGCTGGTTACAAGTCCTTGCACGTTTGCGCGCAGAACTTGGCGAAGAAGTTTTTTCCAGTTGGTTTGGACGGGTTGAATTTGTTGGTCTAGAACAGGGCCAGCTTAAACTTTCTGTTCCGACAAAGTTTTTAAGAAAATGGCTTGTTTCACACTATTACGATGTTGTTGTTAGAGTTGCATCCGAAGAATTTTCAAAAGTTGATGAAGCAATTAGCTCTGCAACATTCAATGTACGCCAACCTGTTGCTGTTAAAGATGCAGGTGAAGTCGAAGTTTGCACAAAATCTTCACCAACCAAACGCCCCTCTGTTGGCACACCAGTGCAAGGTGGCGGGATCTTTAGCGACGGGAATAATGAAAACTTTACTGAATATGAAGGGTTTCAAGGATCTCCGCTGGATAAACGTTTTACCTTTGAGAGTTTTGTAACCGGCGCTTCTAATCGTTTGGCTTTTGCAGCTGCGCAACAAGTTTCTGAATGTCTTGGGCAAAATTTAAAATTCAATCCTTTGTACATCCACTCATCTGTTGGACTTGGCAAAACACACCTTTTACACGCTATTGCCTGGGATGTGGCCAAGCGTAACAGTTCTGCTCGCGTGCTTTACCTCACAGCAGAGCGGTTCATGTATAGCTTTATTGATGCGCTTAGAACCAGAGATGCCATGGCATTTAAAGATAAGTTGCGAGGCATTGATATACTCTTGATTGATGATATGGAATTCCTGCAGGGTAAAGCCACTCAGCAAGAGTTTGGACACACATTAAACTCTCTTATTGATAGCAATAAGCAAGTTATTGTGGCCTCTGATAGAGCTCCAACACAGCTAGAGAGCCTTGACGCTCGCATGCGGTCCCGCTTGGGCGGTGGCCTGGTTGTTGAGGTTGAAGCTCTTGATTTCGACCTTCGCTCACAAGTTCTTCGACGCCGGATTGAAGAAAAAATCTCTGAAGATCCGAACTTCATTGTGCATGAAGAAGTTATCAACTTCCTTGCTGATCGGCTTACTGAAAGTGGCCGCGAGCTTGATGGAGCTGTTAACCGCATTTATGCGAATTCACAATTCACAAGCGAGCCTATTACACTCACTGCTGTTGAGCATATTATTCGAGACTTAATGTGCTCTAAAGAGCCTCGCCGCATTAAAATTGATGATATTTTGAAAGTCATTTCACGGCATTATGGTGTGTCTCGTGGAGATATTCTGTCTGAACGCCGCAATCGCTCGATTGTATTGCCTCGGCAGGTTGGAATGTATCTCGCTAAACGTCTAACAGCACGTTCGTTGCCTGAAATTGGCCGACGTTTTGGCGGCAGGGACCACACAACAGTCTTGCATGCTATTCGCAAGATTGAGAAAGAAGTTGCTGGCAATCAAACTCTTCGAGAAGACCTTGGTATTCTTGAAAGATTGTTAAAAGACTGATTTTTAGATCTAACTATACAGATAAAACAATTTAAAAAGGCTGGCTTCAACATGAAGCCAGCCTTTTTTGTCTTTTAGAGCGACATATTTTTTGCCTTTTAAAGTGACACAAGGGAACGTTTTTAATCAAATTTAGATCGACCTCAATGGATGATGTCCACAAATTGCTGAAAAATAGAGAAAAGCTGTAAAAACTAGGCCTTTAAGGCCTAAAAACTGTTGCAAAATCAGCCTATAACGGGTTCAATTGCGGTCCCTAACGGATCAATTTGATCGCGGCAGATTTTCTTAACGTTCTAGAGCGTTCCTTTTTTCCCAAAAGTAGAAAACACTTTTAGGTGGAGCACTGTAGACTAGTCAAACACTCAATAAGTGGAACAAAAAGATGCAACTTGTCATTGAAAAAAGCGCTCTTCTTAAAGCTCTTAGCCATGTAACAAGCATTGTGGAGCGGAGAAATACCATTCCGATTTTGTCTAATGTTTTACTGATAGCTTCTGGTGACCATCTTTGCTTAACCGCAACAGATTTAGAACGCGAAGTGATTGAGAAAGTGCCTGCTAAAATCGGTAGTGAAGGTGGTACGACAGTTCAAGCGCATGTTTTGCATGATATTGTTCGAAAATTACCTGATGGGGCTGATGTTGAATTGTCTCGCGGAGACGATGACAGAGTGATGCTGGCAGCTGGTAAAGGGCGCTATGACTTACAAGCGTTACCTTCTGATGATTTCCCTGAACTGAGCACAGATGATTTAAGCCATAAATTTTCACTAAAATCTGCAGATTTAAAGCAACTCATTGAAAAAACAAAATTTGCGATCTCAACTGAAGAAACTCGCTATTATCTCAATGGTATTTATTTGCACGAAGCTGAAACTGATGGCACCTCAATGTTGCGTGCTGTTGCCACTGACGGGCACCGTTTAGCACAGGTTGAAGTTAATTTGCCTGATGGTGCGTCTGGTTTACCTGGTGTTATTATTCCGCGCAAAACCGTTGCTGAAGTTCAAAGAATGGTTGCTGACACTGAGAGTGACGTAACTATTGAAATGTCAGATGCGAAAATTCGTTTCTCAGTTGGTGACCTTGTGATGACATCAAAACTCATTGATGGCACATTTCCTGACTATAGCCGCGTTATTCCAACTGCGAATGATAAAGCACTTTCTGTTTCTCGTGAGATCTTTGCCAAGGCTGTTGATCGGGTTTCAACACTCTCATCCGATCGCGGACGTGCTGTGAAATTAAATTTAAGTGATCAAAAACTTGTTCTTACAGTGAATAACCCAGACAGCGGTAGTGCCACGGAAGAAATCACTGTTGACTATAACGATGACGATCTCGAAATAGGCTTTAATGCTCGTTATTTGATGGACATCACTCAACAACTCGAGAGCGATACAGCTAATCTACTTCTTGCTGATCCTGGGTCTCCAACAATGGTGCGCGATGGCGACGATCTTTCTGCGCTTTATGTTTTGATGCCAATGAGAGTGTAAGTTCATTTGACCAGCGCTTTTAAAACACACCCCACAGAACAAGATGGGTCTCTCCCTGAGGGAGTTGACGACACAGTAAGCAGTGGGAGTGAGCGTAATTGGATTGAACAAATTTCATTGCATCAATTCAGGAATTACTCCTCTTTAAAACTTAATTTATCCCCTAAACCCATTGTTCTTGTTGGCTCCAATGGTGCGGGTAAAACCAATTTACTGGAAGCAGTTTCACTGCTTAGCCCTGGTCAGGGGTTAAGGCGGGCGGTAACAGCTGATTTAGCTGCCTTTTCTGGAGATGGGGACTGGGCCGTGTCAGCTAAAGTTCATGGCGCCATGGGAGAAGCGCAAATTGGCACTGGTGTTACAGGCGCGGCTCTTTCAGAGAGTGTGCGACGCAAAGTGCGAATTGATGGGGAAACGCTAAGCTCTTCCACCCCCCTTGGGCAATCCATACAGATATTATGGCTTACTCCTGCCATGGATGGTCTGTTTACAGGTGCGGCTTCTGAGAGACGGCGTTTTCTTGATCGGCTTATGCTGGTTTTTAACCCGGAGACGCGCAAACAATGGTCTCAATTTGAACGTGCTATGCGTCAGCGTAATAAACTACTCGAGACCCATGAAACATCTGATTACATGTTTGTTGGCCTTGAAATCCAAATGGCTGAATATGGCGTTGCTCTGGCTGCTAGCCGTCTTGAAGCGATCGAGCGCTTGCGTGGTGTGATCAGAGACACAAGAGATGAACAAACAGCGTTTCCTTTTGCAACTCTTGGGCTTGATGGAATTTTGGAAAAGGCGCTTGAGACAAAGGCTGCTGTTGATGTTGAAGACGAGTATCGCATAATACTGCGCGAAAACAGGATGCAAGACCGCGCTGCTAAACGCACATTAGAGGGCCCCCACAGAACTGATTTTGTTGTCGGGCACGGTCCAAAAGCCATGCCAGCTAAGCTTTGCTCAACTGGCGAGCAAAAAGCACTTTTAACGGGGCTCATTTTGGCTCATGCCAGACTTGTTCACGATAAAGCTGGTGGATATGCGCCGCTTTTGCTTTTAGACGAAATTGCCGCTCATTTTGACCAAGAAAGACGTCATGCATTGTTCGAAGAAATCCTAAAACTGAACTGTCAGGCGTGGATGACAGGCACTGATCACTCCAGCTTTGAATTTTTTGGGAAAAATGCCCAAATATTCACCGTTGATGGCGCTGAAATAGTCGCATAAATTTTATAGCTATGCTAGGGTCTAAACCCAATGATATAGCTTGGAAAATTTAGCTTCAAAGATCTATTTTTCCTATCCAAAGCTAGTCTAGAGTTTTTTATGTTTTTCGTAGGCTTAGTTCGCTTTGGTAAAGTTGCTGCTTTTACACTAATTCTTGAAAAAATTGGCATTTTTTTAAGTTTACAATTGATAAATTCATCCGATTTTTATTTTCCTTTTCTCAAGTTTTTACGCTTTGAATCTTTAGGAATTAAATTCGGTTTTTTTGTTTTTTGGGTATAATTTGATACTGCCCTAAACCCAGACTGTTCGACATCATCTATTGGTATATATTGGTGCTGTTGTCTTGAAGAAACTGAGCTTTTTTAAAAGTGAAGTTTTTCAGTTATTTTAAGGAATTGAGGACGTTTATGAGTGATGAACCACAAGAAAATCCAGCGCCAGCTTCATCTGAACAAGGTGAAGATTACGGTGCGGATTCAATTAAGGTCTTGAAAGGTCTTGATGCCGTTCGTAAGCGCCCTGGTATGTATATTGGTGATACTGATGATGGCTCAGGTTTGCATCATATGGTGTATGAAGTCGTGGATAATGCCATTGATGAAGCGTTGGCTGGCCATTGCGACACTGTAAATGTGATCCTCAATGCCGATGGCTCTGTCACTGTGAATGATAATGGCCGCGGTATTCCGGTTGCTATTCACTCTGAAGAGGGAATATCAGCTGCAGAAGTGATTATGACACAACTGCACGCTGGCGGTAAATTTGACCAAAATTCTTATAAAGTTTCTGGTGGTTTGCACGGTGTGGGCATTTCTGTGGTGAATGCTCTTTCAACTGAATTAGAGCTAACCATTTGGCGGGATGACAAAGAGCATCAAATTAAATTTGAACATGGTGTTTCAACAAAGCCACTTGAAATCACTGGTGATGCTGCCGGGCGCAAGGGAACGCAAGTGCGCTTCTTGCCTAGCCCAGAGACGTTCACCATGATCGAGTTTGACTATAAAACGCTTGAGCATCGCTTAAGAGAACTTGCGTTTTTGAACTCTGGTGTGCGCATTGTTTTAACGGATAATCGCGGCGCTGATCCGGTGATTGAAGAGCTGCTCTATGATGGTGGCCTAGAAGCTTTCGTTAAGTATCTAGATGAAAATAAAAGCCCGCTTATCGACACACCTATCACAGTGAGTGCTGAAAAAGATGGCATCACTGTTGAAGTCGCGATGTGGTGGAATGATAGCTACCATGAGAAAGTTTTGTGTTTTACCAACAACATCCCGCAAAGAGATGGCGGTACGCACCTGGCCGGATTTAGAGGGGCGTTAACCCGTGTGGTCAATGGCTACGCTAACTCTTCTGGTATTGCCAAGAAGGAAAAAGTTTCTCTTACTGGTGATGATGCTCGTGAGGGGCTGACCTGTGTGCTTTCAGTGAAAGTGCCTGACCCGAAATTCTCATCTCAAACCAAAGATAAGCTTGTTTCTTCAGAGGTGCGCCCTGTTGTTGAAAGCTCGCTTAATGAAGTTCTTAGTCAATGGTTTGAAGAGCACCCAACTGAAGCTAAAATTCTCATCAATAAAGTTGTTGAAGCAGCTGCGGCAAGAGAAGCGGCTAAAAAAGCACGCGAACTGACACGGCGCAAGGGTGCGCTTGATGTTGCGAGTTTGCCTGGAAAATTAGCGGATTGCCAAGAGCGTGATCCGGCTAAATCTGAACTCTTCCTCGTCGAGGGCGATAGCGCGGGTGGGTCTGCCAAACAAGGCCGTAACCGGGAAAATCAAGCCATCTTGCCACTTCGTGGTAAGATTTTGAACGTAGAGCGAGCTCGGTTTGATAAGATGCTTTCTAGCCAAGAAATTGGCACACTAATCACAGCGCTTGGCACTGGCATTGGCCGCGATGATTTTAATATTGAGAAATTACGCTACCATAAAATCATCATCATGACGGATGCGGACGTTGACGGCGCGCACATTCGCACCCTCTTACTCACCTTCTTCTATCGGCAAATGCCAGAGCTTATCGAAGGTGGCTATCTATATATTGCTCAACCGCCGCTTTATAAAGTGAAGCGAGGAAACTCAGAACAATATTTGAAAGACCAAACTGCTTTTGAAGATTACTTAATTGATAGTGGGCTTGATGAAACCAGTTTGCATTTGGCAAACGGTGAAGTTCGCAGCTCGCAAGATTTGCAGCAAATTGTTTATAATGCGAAAGAATTTGAAGCTACGTTAAAGGGCTTGCATAGCCGTTATACTCGTTCTGTTGTTGAACAAGCTGCTATTTGCGGCGCTCTTGATCCTGAACTTTTGAACACGCCTGATAAGGCTTCAGCTGTAACGGCACAAATTGCGGAACGTTTGAACGCTATTTCTGATGAAACAGAAAAGGGCTGGGAAGGCAAAGTGCGTGATGATAAGGGCCTTAGTTTTTCCAGGCGGTTACGCGGTGTGAAAGAAGTTCATGTGCTTGATGAAGCCCTCATTAATTCAGCTGATGCTCGAAAATTAAATAGCTTTTTCACTTCTCTTGATGAAGTTTTTAGTGGGATGGCGAAATTGGTTCGCCGTGACGATACTAAAGAGATCAACGGTCCCGTTGCTTTACTCGAAGCTGTTTATGACATTGGCCGCAAGGGTTTGAGCATGCAGCGCTATAAGGGACTTGGTGAGATGAATGCTGACCAGTTATGGGATACCACACTCGATTCATCCGTTCGCACGCTCTTGCAAGTGAAAATTGGTGAACTTGATGAAGCTGATGATATCTTCTCGAAACTGATGGGTGATGTTGTTGAACCGCGCCGCGAGTTCATTCAAGACAATGCGCTTAGCGTTGATAATCTGGATGTTTGATCTGGGCTTGATCTCTATATCTTTGACTTTATAGGAGCTTCTTCATGAACATTCTTGTCTATGGAGATTCCATGTCTTGGGGGATTATTCCTGGTTCATGACAACGTCAAATTTTTTCAAAACGCTGGCCTGGGGTCATGAAACTTGAGTTAGGGGTGACTGTCACCTAATTGAGGAATGTTTGAATGGGCACACAACAGCCTATGAAGATCCTAACCGACCGAACCGGCATGGTATTGATCATGTGCAAATGGTTTTAGAATCGAATTCTCCGATTGATCTTTTTATTCTCATGTTAGGGGTGAATGATTTTCAAGATTGTATTGGTGCGACAGCTTTGGAAAGCGCTGAAAATCTTGGAAAATTGATTGAAAGAATTCGGAGTATTTGTCCTGAACCAATGACATCACCACCGCAAATTTTATGTGTGGTTCAACCAGAAATTCAGCAAGCTAAAGGCCCAATGGCAGAGAAATTCTTAGGAGGTTCTGAACGAGGAAAAGGCTCTGAAGACGTTTATAAAGCTATTTTAAAAAAACTTGATGTGCCTTACTTCCTGGCCTCTGAACATGTTGGCCTTAGTCAAGTGGATGGTGTTCACCTTGATGGAGAGGAGCATAGAATTTTAGGTGAAAAATTAGCTGAGTAAATTAGGTCGTAAATTCAAAAACTATTCCCCTGTTGACCTTCCCCCCGGAAGAAGCCTTAAACTATGAAAATATAGTATATATTTTATAATTATAGGGCCCCAACATGAACATTGAGATTTTACCAAACTGGCATCCTTTTTTTGTGCACTTTACAATTGCTCTTGTTTCTATTGGCTCTGTCCTCTATGTGGTTGCAAATTTTTTCTCGCTTCATTCAAAATGGAGACAGGAAATGTTGCTGGTTGCTATTTGGTCATTGTATTTGGCAGGCGGCTTCACTGTTTTAACGCTCATTGCAGGCATACATGCCTATTTAACAGTTGGACATGATGGCTCCTCACATATGGCTATGGCTGATCACAGAAATTGGGGAGTTGGCACTAGCGTATTATTATTTATAAGTTTCTTTTTCCTTAAATTTTCTTCTGGCAATACAACAACCAGGTGGCTCACTTCTTTAATTTTAATTGCCCTTCTTAGCTCTGTTATGATTACTGGATATAAAGGCTCTCATTTGGTTTATAAATTTGGGCTTGGGGTACAATCTCTTCCATCTTCGCTTGGTAGCCATGAAGACCATCATCATGACAAAGAAAAAACAAAGAATGAGAATTCTGATCATTCTCATAATCATGATGGACATTCTCATTAAGTTGTGCTGGGTTTTACCAAAGTTGTTCAACTCTGTTTATTCTTCTGGACGCAAGCATGCACATGATATTATTGCCAGGCCTGGATGGCTCTGGTCTCTTTTTTGAGGCGTTTCGAAAGCTTTTGCCGTCCTCTGTTAGCTCTCAAATCATTTCTTATCCAAGAGATGAGTGTTTAACTTATGGTGAAACTATTGATTATATTTACGAACAACTCCCGCGCGATCGGGATTATGTTCTTTTAGCTGAATCATTTTCAGGTCCGGTTGCTATAGACATAGCGGCTCTTGCCCCACTTAGGTTAAAGGGGCTTATCTTAATTTCAACTTTTTGTTTCTCGCCTCTAGCCCCTTTGAAAACTTTAATTGCTGATAAACTGTTGTTTTTACTGAACTTTTCGGCACCACCGCGTTTCATCAACTGGCTTTTATGTAATGATATGGAGCTGGGTTTATCTGAGCGCGTTGCCCGTGTTGTTGATGCCTTACCAACAGAGACGTTGAAAAGCCGTGTGCAATCTGCGCTTCAGGTTGATTTGCGCGGCGCGTTAGATGATATCGAAGTCCCTCTCATGGTGCTCAAGGCCAGCGAAGATCGTTTGCTGGATCCGTCTACATCTCACACGATTAAGAAATATTATGATAGTGCTGAACTATTCGAGATTGAGGGCCCTCATTTTTTACTGCAATGCAACCCTGAGGAATGCTCCAAGGTGATCAAGGATTTTTTAGTTCGCACTCAACCTTCTTTCTCAGAAGTATAGATAATTACTATTAATTCTATCGGCCCGTGAGCGCCTAGGGTTAGTGTTTGCTCGATATCAGCTGTTCTTGATGGTCCGCTAATCATATTGATTGAACGAGGTGGAAAGGTTTGATTACTTGCATCGGCGTCTTTCTTTCCTATTGCAAATGCTTGTTCGTAAGTTTGGCAAAGTGAGTTTATATCAAGTAATACAATATGACATGTGGCGAGATAGTTTAACCAGGTTGGGTTTTCACACCCCGAGCTTAAGAATAATGTACCTGTCTCTGAAGCTGCTGCAAAGGCCGTTGTTAGCGCACAGCTTAAATTGTAGTTTTCTTTATTCTTTTCAAAGCTTTCAACTTCAATGAAATTTATTGTGCTGTTTGGGGAGACATTTAATTTAGTATTTTTTCCAATAAGCAGATCTAGTCCATAAGGTTTTTCTTTTAGAATTTCTTCTAATTTTTCACTTACCTGCCCTTCAGAACATTCATATATTTCAGCGCTTTGCGACGTTAAGATCTCTTTGAATTGAGCCAGTTTGTCTTCAAGAGTTTTCTCCTCTGATTGGTATTTGAACTCTTGATAGGCTTCTGATTGCTGTTTTAATTTTTGCTTTTGGTCTTTTGATAAACTTAACTGACCAGTAGCCTCTTTAACGTTTTTCAAAAATTTAGTACGACGGTTTTCGTTTGCTTTTATTGGAGAGGTGATATTCGTCATTTTAATTGCTCTGCCTCTCTTTTTTAGCTCTTTTGTTCGCTTGCGCCCCATTAGTTTTACAATTTTCTTTCCAGGCGTCTTGGAAACTTGTTTTTGAAATTACAGGAAGTGCTCTGTGTTTTTTCCAGGCGTTCACACCAGGCACTTTATTCATCAGCCAGTTTTGTTTGACGGCGATCGATAGGAGTGGCAGGCTGGCTTTCATTACTAAATTGTAAAGTCTTGGCCGTTTGGCTAATTGGCTCCATGAGAGCATCGCACCTTTGGCGAAAAAAGTTCTTTTCGTTGAAGGTTTTTCTCGCAATTTTCGCATTAATTTTGTTAATGGAATTTGCATGGGGCACACTTCATTGCAGCGACCACAAAAGCTCGATGCAAAGGGCAGATCTTTTGCCTTATCTCCAAAATAATGCGGCGATAAAACAGAGCCCATGGGGCCAGGATAAACGGTACCATAAGCATGGCCGCCTAGATTTTGATAGACAGGACAATGATTTAGACAAGCTCCGCATCGAATACACCTGAGCATTTCAGCGAATTCTGATCCGAGCATTTTGCTTCTGCCATTATCAAGTAAGACGATATGAAATTCTTCCGGGCCTGATGTGTCTTCTTCTCTCTTTGGGCCTGTTGCAAAGGTTGTATAGGTCGAAATTGATTGACCCGTTGCGGAGCGGGCTAATAACCTTAAAAGAATAGCCGCGTCTTCAATGGTGGGAACGAGTTTTTCTAAACTTGCAATGACGATATGGGTTTTTGGCAAAGATTGGCAGAGATCTCCATTACCTTCATTCGTGACAATAATAGACGTGCCAGTTTCTGCTATGAGAAAGTTAGCGCCTGTTATGCCAATATCTGCATCAATGAATTTTTCTCTTAAAATATGACGCGCTTCTTGTACAAAATCAGCCGGCGTTTCTAACTTGCGATCTTTAGCTAAGTTTTTATGTGTTTTTAGGAAATCTTTTCGTATATTTTCTCTGGTTAAATGAACAGCTGGAGCAATGATGTGGCTTGGCATTTCATCTCTGAGTTGGATGAGATATTCGCCTAAATCTGTTTCAACCGTTTCATAGCCCTTATCTTCCAGAAAATGCGTTAGGCCGATTTCCTCCCCCACCATGGTTTTGCCTTTGGCAATGAGCTTGGCATCTTTGGTAGCGCAAATTTCATCAATGATATCTAGGGCATCTTGTGGTTCAGAGGCAAAATGAAGCTGCCCGCCAGATTTTTGAACGGCGGCCTCAAATTGTTCTAAATAGCCCTCTATATTTGCTAATGTATGATTTTTTATGAGAACGGCCTGATCTGAGAGCTCAGAAAATTCTGGTAGTGCAGCTTTGGCCTTGGTTCGTTTACCAACAAACCCTGAAGGAATGACGGATAATGCCTGTTGTAATTTTTCATCGAGAAGAGCAGCATGCGCTCTTTCATTAAAAGAGGACACTTTTTTTGAAGGAGAGGTACCTTTCAAAGAAGAGGTCTTATTCACTTGTTTTTCAAAAGTTTGATTGGACATACTTTTTCTTTTATTATTAACTCAGTCAATATTTTTAGTGCGGTATTTTTCAATTCTTCAAATTCAAGGTTCAACACTTCACGTTTTCAAATTATTAGCATCTGTTAGATCGCTGAATTCAACGAAATGCATCTCATCACCTATAAGCATTTTATCATAATTCTTATTAATTCGGTTAAAAAAGGCTTTGTCCTATGAAACGTATATTTTTCATTTTTCTTTTTGGAGTTTTCGCCATCGGAGCGATTTTTGGCGCTAAAAAATATGGGTATTTTACGCCAAACATTACGGATCTCAAAAAAGATAATTTTGTTCAAAGCCGCTCTGCTCCTGAAGCTGCTACTGGCCGAACAGAACGCCGTGAAGTCCGTGCGCAAAAACACATGGTGGCAACAGCAAATCACCATGGCTCTGAAGCCGGCCTGAAGATTTTAAAAGATGGCGGTAGTGCTATGGATGCCGCCATTGCGGCGCAGCTTGTTTTAAATGTGGTGGAACCTCAATCATCAGGTATTGGAGGCGGTGCTTTTTTACTTCATTTCGATAAAGCCACTTCTTCACTTCAAACATATGATGGACGTGAAACAGCGCCTAAAGCGAGTACGGAACGCTTGTTTTTGCGCGAGGATGAAAGCGCTCTTGGATTTGGTGAGGCTGTTCGCTCTGGTCGCTCAATTGGAGTTCCTGGGTTAATTAAGATGATGGAGCTAGCCCATGAAACTCATGGGAAATTACCATGGGCAGAGCTGTTTCAACCGGCGATTAAACTGGCGCGGAGCGGCTTTCCTGTCTCAAAAAGATTACATAACTTACTGACCCGCAAAGGCGCTGACTTTTTTAACCCCACGGCACGTGCTTTATTTTTTAAAAGTGATGGAAAAGCACTTGCTGTTGGTGAAACCTTAAAAAACTTGGAAATAGCTGAAAGTTTAGAACTTATCGCATCGAAGAAATCAGCAGGCTTTTATGAGGGCGAACTTGCTCAGAATATCATTAAAACCGCGAAAGAAGCTCCAGTTGTTGCCAGTCAACTCACGTTGGAAGATTTAAGCTCTTATGAGGCTAAACTGCGAACCCCTATTTGTGGCCTCTATTTGAAACACAAAGTCTGCGGCATGGGGGCTCCTTCATCGGGGGGAACAACTGTTGCTATGATTTTAGGACTGATTGATCCGCTTGATCTGGGTAAAGCACTAAGTGCCGTTGCGCTGCATAAAATCGCAGAAGCTGAAAAACTGGCCTTTGCCGACCGCAATCATTATATGGCCGACGCTGATTTTGTTCCTCAACCCAAAGGCTTTTTGTCAGAGGATTACCTTTCAAAGCGGCGTGAGCTTATTCAACCTAAAACTGCTATAGAAAAGGCCGAACCTGGCGATGTGCCTTTGGCCGAAAAAGCGTCCCTTGGTGAAGATGCGACTGTTGAGCTTGGGGGAACAACTCATATCTCTATTGTCGATAAGTCTGGCAATGCAGTTTCTATGACGAGTTCAATTGAAGGGGCTTTTGGCTCTGGGCAAATGGTTGGTGGCTTTCTGCTTAACAATCAACTTACAGACTTTTCGTTTAAACCCATGGATAAAGAAGGCAAGCCGATTGCAAACCGTGTGCAACCGATGAAACGACCGCGTTCTTCTATGGCACCTACAATTGTCTTTGATGAAAATGATGATGTGAGTATCGTGGTTGGCTCACCTGGAGGATCTCGGATCATTCTTTTTGTGGTGAAAGCTTTGGTTGCTCACCTTAATTGGGGGCTCGGGCCACAGGAGGCCGTTTCATTGCTAAACTTTGGTTCTAGAAACGGTCCGTTTGAGTTGGAAAAACATACAGAAGACTCTATACTAAAATCTGCTTTGGAGGCTTTGGGCCAGAAGGTTCGCCTTGCTGACATGACGTCTGGAGCGCAAATGATCGTCATTAAAAATCAAGAGCTTATTGGCGGAGCAGACCCTCGCCGCGAAGGTGTTGTTCTTGGTGAATAAACTTTAGAATGCAAAATTGTGTTAAAAATTAATGTCATTGGTGCTGGAATTTTAGGTCTTTGGCAGGCATATCGCTTTGCCAAAGCTGGACACCAGGTTCACCTTTTAGAAAAATCTGAAACTCTTTTTAAAACAGCTTCTAGCAGATTGGCTGGCGCGATGCTTGCGCCTTTTTGCGAATCTGAGGCAAGCCAAAGAGATCTTATTCCACACGCTCTTCACTCACTTGCGCTGTGGTCTGAGGGGCCTTGTGACTTTGAAACAAAGGGTACGCTCATTGTTGCCCCACCGCGGGACCGGGTTGAGCTGACAAGTTTTGCCAAGCGAACCATCGAGCACCAGCATATCAAATCAGAGACCATTGCTAAATTAGAACCTGCTCTTGAAGGCAGGTTTAATGAAGCGCTTTATTTTGAGAAGGAAGGTCATTTAGCACCTCGGCCAGCGCTGAAAGCTTTAATTGCTGCATTTAGAGAACTCGGCGGCGACATTACTCTTGGCTTTACTGGTACAGTTCCTAAAGCAGACTATACCATCGATACCAGAGGCATGGGAGCTAAGTCAGAACTCAAAGCCCAAGATAGAGCCTTACGACCAGTTCGCGGCGAAATGGTTGTTGTGCATGCTCCAGGCTTGAAACTATACCGCCCCATTCGCTTGCTTCATCCTCGTATGCCGTCTTACATAGTGCCCTGGCCAGATGATCATTATATGATTGGAGCGACTGTTATAGAATCTGATGATGAGGGGCCGATTACTCTTCGTTCCGGGTTAGAGCTGCTTGGTTCAGCCTTTACCGTTCATCCTGCCTTTGGCGACGCTAAAATCATTGAATTTAATGCCGGCAGTCGGCCTTCATTTTTTGATAATTTACCCAAAATTGTTCTTGATGAGACCCATATTTTTGTTAATGGTGCATACAGGCATGGATTTTTGCTGGCTCCTTTATTGGCTGAATTGGTTTTGGCTCATATCGAACATGGTGAGCCAATTGAAGGATTGTTTCAATGAGGGGTTATCGCCAATGAATGTTACCATTAATGGCAAGGCAGAGGAAATTACCGAAATAACGCTAGCGGCACTCTGCAAGCGGTTTTTGGATCATCCTCACACGATTGCTACAGCTGTGAACGGACAGTTTGTTTCCGTGAACGACCGGCCTGAATACGCCCTTAAAGATGGCGATAAGGTCGAAATTCTCTCTCCTCGACAAGGCGGGTAAATAGGCAGACAGAGCAATAAGGCTTGTGCTTAAATATTTGACCTGAGACCTTCGGACGGCTTGACAGTTAGGGGGTTCAGCCTCACAAAGATATACGTTCTTTTTTATGAAATCTTTTTAGTACAAATTTTTTAGTGAAGTCTTTTTTAGTGAAGATTATGACCAATTCTCAATTCAAGCTTTATGACACCTCCCTTTCTTCGCGCCTTATTATGGGAACCGCGCTTTATCCGTCTCCTCAAAGTCTCATAGACTCTGTAAAAGCTGGCGGAGCCGAGATTGTGACCTTGTCTCTGCGCCGAGAGACAGCTGGAGACGGTGCTGCGAATGATTTTTGGGAGCACATTCAAAAGTTAAATGTAAATTTATTGCCGAACACAGCTGGATGCAAAACAGCAAAAGACGCAATCACGACCGCACAGATGGCCAGAGAAATCTTTGGCACGAAATGGCTGAAGCTTGAAGTGATAGCCAATGACGACACATTACAGCCTGACCTGTTTGAATTGGTTGAAGCGACGAAAGAGCTTTCTTCGCAAGGGTTTCAGGTTTTTCCGTACACAACTGAAGACCTTGGGGCTGCTGAAAAATTATTAGAAGCAGGCGCCGAAGTTTTGATGCCCTGGGGCGCGCCGATTGGGACGGGGCGCGGATTGATGAACCCTTATGCTCTTCGGACAATGCGTTCTTATTTTCCTGATACTCCATTGATTGTTGACGCTGGCATTGGCGCACCTTCTCATGCAGCAGAAGCAATGGAGATGGGTTACGATGCCATTTTATTAAACACGGCAATTGCTAAAGCTGGTGACCCTGTGGCCATGGGCAAAGCGTTTAAGCTTGCGGTTGAAGCTGGCCATCTGGCACACCAGGCTTTGCTGATTGAACAACGAGACATGGCTAGCCCTTCTACACCAGTCGCCGGCACACCCTTTTTTGATTTGGACAAAATAAATTGAAACCTAAGTTTACTAAATTTAACTTTCCTAAATTTTACCCAGTTCTCCCTGATGTGAACTGGATTGAGCGCCTGGCTCCGCACGGTATAAAGGTTGTCCAATTACGACTTAAGGATGCAGAACCAGCTGAGATTGAGCGACAAATACTGGCTTCGCTTGAAATTACCAAACGCTATAATATTCAATTAATCGTCAATGATTATTGGCAAGCGGCCATTCGGCTTGGGGCCGATTATATTCATTTGGGACAAGAGGATTTAGAAGCTGCTGACCTTAAAGAGATCAAGGCAAACAACATTAAACTTGGTGTTAGCACTCACTCTCTTGAGGAACTTGATATTGCTTTAAAGGCTGAGCCGGATTACATCGCTCTTGGGCCTGTTTATGAAACAATTTTGAAGAAAATGAAATGGGCACCACAGGGATTAGATAATGTTCGTCTTTGGCGCACAAAAACCGAGCTGCCTTTAATTGCCATTGGTGGGATTACCCCTAAGCGTGCCCCGCTTGTGCTGGATGCTGGTGCGGATAGTGTCGCTGTTGTAACGGATTTAGTCACAGCTGAAGACCCGGAAGTTCAAACCCAGCTTTGGGTTGAACAAATTTCATAAAACCAATTGAAATCAAAACCTTACCGGCTTTAACCATTCTAATGGTTTTGAGAGTATCATTTTGTGCTTTGCGCCTATACTCAGAGATCTGCTTTAAAAAATGTATCGTCTCGTTTGTTTGACATATCATTAGACTATTAATGCGCTTGTATTATTAATTCATACTTGGATTGAGACGCCTCATGCCCTATAAATTATTGCTCAGTGAAGAAATATCCCCAGCGATACGCCGTATTGGTCATGAGCAATTAACACGGGCACGGCGTGAACTTAGTTCCACACAGAATATCCAAGCTGGTGTACACAAAACCCGCTCTTGTTTGAAACGGTTTCGGTCACTACTCCGCCTAGCACGGCCAATGTTGGGTGAAGCTGTTTTTCGTAAAGAAAACAAACGCCACCGAGATATTGCCCGTGCTTTGGCACAACCGCGCCAGGCGGGTGCCCTTTTAGAGACCATAATAAAATTAGAGCAGCGTGATGATTTTTCTCATTTTCTTCCCTTAATCACTGAACTTAAATCATTGATTAAGAAACAAAAAAAAGAAACTGAAAGTGAGTTGGAACTTATTTCACTTGTCTCCCTTGTTGAAACCCTTGATGCTTCTATTGAACGGTGGAAAAAACGACCGTTTGATACTGTCTCCTTTGAATGCTTAGCACATGGTTTTGGCCAAACTTATGACAGGGGACGCAAAAGCTTGATGATCGCAATCGAACGGGATGATAATTTTTATCTGCATGAATGGCGCAAGGATGTGCAACAAACCTGGCGCCATATGCAAATTTTAACGCTTATTTGGCCTGAAGATATTATGCCTCGCATTCGGCTGGCCAGAGAAATTTCTAAATTACTTGGCACTGAAAATGACATCTGCGACCTTGAGCGTTTCATGCAAGCCAATAAAAAGACATTGAAGAAAAATAAGAAATTAAAACCTCTATACAAACCATTTCGCTCAGCGCTGCGCACTGTTTGCCGCGATCTCTCTTTGCACGCCATTGAGCGAGGCAGACGTCTTTATGCCTTTGAAGCAACTGCACTATCAGATGCCATGACCGTTTATTGGAAAACATCAAAAGCATTGCAACCCATGCCAAATGTTGTTTTAGAGTTGAGCAATATTAAAGAAAGTTCACAAAGAAATACAAATCAGTCTAAATCTCCTATACGCGACAGCACACCTAAACCTTCAGCTTTAGAGCGTATGCGTGCAGCTAATGCTGCCCAAAAAAGAGATGCTGAGCTGAAACAACAATCAAGACCAACTTCAGTCGCTGATAAGCCCTCACCAATTGTAAAAATTGTGCCTAAGGCCCCTACTCCTCAACGCCCTCCTGAAAAGGAAGAATGATCTGAAAAATTACGCTACTCAGCGTTTATTTTTACTTTCCATTCCTTCAAACAAATCCGCTAGAGCATGATGCTTTTATATGAATTCAGTAAACATGCTCTAGTCTCTTATTTAAGTGAGTTGTTTTTCGTAAAATCGGTCTCAACTTTTACGCAACACGCTTTAAGAATATTAAACTTTTGTAATAATCAGTTAAATTTGTTGACCTGCCATTGTTTAGACATTCTCATAAGGAGAATAAAAGTTTCCAATTTCGAAAGTTCGGGATCAGTATATTTTTCGTTATTGGGACACATTCATCTTTTTAAGTCATCGCTGTGTACCTCAGTTTCTCTTCGGTTTTTAGCTAAGAGGTGATACTGGAACACACAGAAAATAAACGAGGTTTAATTCATGCGCTCTTCACTTGCCTCTCACGCTCCTCTGAACAGTTTTTTGCTTTCATATTTTAACTCCCTCTTTCTCTTTAAACAGGGCAGTTTGCGTTACTTCCCTCTTGCAGCCATGCCTCTTGCAGCCCTGGCGGTTTTAGCTTTTGTCAGTGGGTTACTTGCTTTTTCTCCACTAGAAGCGCAGGCGCAGCAAAGTGAATTTGCGCATCAGAACTCACTCTATGAAGCTAACCTTTACAAAAGGCGGGTTTTAAGAGCGCGCTTACAAGAAAACCAACCTATTGAAGAATGGATCAGACGCGCGATTGTTGAGCGGGGTAAAAACCCGGAAACGGCACGGCGCTCTTATGAAGCGGCATTAAAAATAGCGTCTGAGAAAGCGTCACTTTGGCTGGAACTTTCAAAAACCATTCAAACTATCTCTTTGCGCAAACCTCGAAATTATAATCGCCACCAGCTCTACCGTGATGGAACTGCGGCGAGTTATAATGCCTACCGCTTTGCAAGCTCTGAGGCGATTAAAGCAGATGCGCTTGGTGTTTTAGCTGGCTTTTTAAAAGCACGTTCCTACTGGCGCCCATCGCTTGATGCGTACAAAGCAAGCCTTGCTCTTCAGCCGAATGAAGCGTTTGCACAAATTTATAAAGAATTGCGCGCTGAAAAAGGGTTTCGCATTACAAATTATAAGATGAATTCAGACCTTTTGAACCCACGGCTCTGTGTGCAATTTTCTGAAAACTTATATGCTCGTGGCACCGACTATTCGACCTTTGTCAAAATTAACAAAGAAGACCCAGATGGGGTGAGAGTTGAACGCCGTCAAATTTGTATTGATGGATTTAAACATGGTGAGACATATAAAGTTTCCATGCGCCAAGGGTTGCCTTCAGTCGTAGGGGAACAACTATTAAAAACCTCTGATTTAACAGTTTATGTGCGAGATCGTAGTTCCTCAGTTCGGTTTTCATCCAAATCTTTTGTCCTTCCTAAATTTGGCCAACGCGGTCTGCCTCTCATGAGTGTGAATACAAAAGAAGCTTCTCTTGCGCTTTATCGTGTTGGGGACAGAAACTTGGTTGGTTCCTTGCTTGATGGACAATTCCAATCAGACCTTGGCACTTATGAGACGGAGCAACTGCGCAACCGTTTTGGTGCTGAAGTTTGGAAGGGCAAAGTGGATATTTCCACAAAGCTCAACAAAGACATCACAACAGCTGTGCCGATTGGCAAAGTTTTGCCTGAGATGAAACCAGGCCTTTACGTTGTGCGTGCCTGGCCTTCAAATAGCAAATATGGCTCTAAGCGTGGTTCAACCCAGTGGTTTATTATTTCTGATATTGGACTTTCAACGTTAAAGGCTCAAAATGGTCTTTATGGATTTGTTCGCAGCATTACCTCAGCTGAACCGCTTTCAAATGTTTCTGTGCGTTTAGTAGCAAGAAACAACGAAGTCCTTGGCACTGTAAAGAGTGATGCTAAGGGTATGGTGAAGTTTGAAGGTGGGTTGCTACGCGGCAAGGGTGGCAACCGGCCCGCATTGTTGGTTGCGAATGGTGCATCTGGTGATTATGGCTTTGTTGATTTGACGAAAGCAGCGTTTGATTTAACAGATCGCGGTGTGGCTGGACGAGATGCACCTGGACCGCTTGATGGATTTGTCTTTACTGAACGCGGTGTTTATCGTCCGGGTGAAGATGTGTTTCTGACCGCTCTCCTTCGTGACCAAAATGCGAAAGCCGTGACAGGTTTACCGCTGACACTTGTGTTCACCCGGCCTGATGGCAAAGAACATAAACGAGTGACCTTGCCTGACCAGGGCGCAGGTGGGCGTAGCTTTGCACTTCCTCTCATACAATCAGCGATGACTGGTACATGGCGTGTGCAGGCTTATGGTGATGTCAAAGCGTCACCGGTTGCGTCGACATCTTTCCTTGTTGAGGATTATGTTCCTGAGCGGATGGAATTAACTCTTAAAAAAGACAGCGACCTTTGGTCAAGTAACACACAAGCCGAAGTTCGTGTGGCTGGGTCTTATCTATATGGTGCACCTGCAGCCAAGCACCAGCTGAAGGGCGAGGTGACCATACAGCGCCGTTCAAAAGGTCTTCAAGGATTTGACGGGTTTGAATTTGGTTTAACAGATGAGAAATTTCTCAATGTACATAAGCCTTTAAACAATATTGGTGTTTTAAACGAAAAGGGTAAGACGACGCTTAAGCTAGACTTACCGAATTTCATGCGTCCTTCAAAACCTATTGAAGCTAGGATGAATATTCGTTTGCTTGAACCAGGTGGACGGCAAGTCGTGCGTGCCATTACGCTTCCTGTTGCCAATGAAAAACCGATGATTGGTATTAAGAAGCTTTTCAAATCCTCTGAGCTTAAAACTGGTGAAGTGGCTGAATTTGAGATCATCCGCCTTGATAAACGGGCTAAGCGAACATCTGAAGTTTTGAAATGGGAGCTTCTTGATGTGCAAAAGAGCTATCAATGGTATAGCCAAAATGGTCGCTGGCGCTCTGAGCCTGTGGTTTATACTAACCGTGTGGCTAAGGGTGAAGTGACAACATCTGAAGATGGTTCCGTTCAAATTAAAGTGCCGGTCAAACGTGGTAATTACCGCCTTGAAGTTGTATCGAACACATTTAATCAGTTGGCAGCAAGCACGCGTTTTTCTGTTGACTGGTATGCGGCGCGAGATGCTGACACGCCTGACATATTAGAACTGGCGACACAAAAATCCACCTATGATATCGGTGAGAAAGTTTCGCTTACTCTAAAACCACAAGCGAAGGGTAAAACTCTTATTGCGATTATGAATGAAGCTTTACTTGATGTGCGCGAAGTTTCTCTTGGAGCTGATGGTGGTGACATTGAGTTTGAAGTTTCGAAAGATTGGGGTGTTGGCGCATATGCTGTTGCGATGCATTACCACACGCTTGATGAAACTATTCTACAAATGCCTGGCCGCGCTATTGGTGTGAAATGGCTGAAGACAAATGAAGCACCGCGCAAACTTGAAATTGGTTTGAATTTACCACCTAAACAAAAAGCCAATGAGACACTGCGTGTGCCTGTACACGTGAAAGGTTTGAGTGAAGGCGAGACGGCTTATGTCATGGTCTCAGCTGTTGATGAGGGCATTTTAAGCCTGACGAATTATGCGACACCTCGCCCGGACAAACATTATTATGGGCAACGAAGGCTCTCAGCTGAAATCAGAGATATTTATGGCCACTTGATTAATGGCATGAACGGCACCATAGGCCGCATACGCACTGGCGGCGATGCTGGCGGATTGGCCCTCCAGGGCAAGCCGAATAGCATTAAGCCTGTCGCGCTTTATTCTGGCATTGTCAAAGTCGATGCCTCTGGCAAGGGGGAGATCTCATTTGAGGTGCCTCAGTTTAACGGGCGCTTGCGTGTGATGGCTTATGCCTGGAGTGACACGAAACTTGGAACACTTGAGAGCGAGCTTACTGTTCGTGATCCGATTGTGGCGCTTGCCAGTATGCCTCTCTTTTTAACAAAAGGGGATGCATCAAAACTCTTCCTATCACTCGACAATGTCGATGGTGTTGAAGGGATGTATAAGCTTGAAGTTTCTTCCACTGGTAAATTAGAGTTTAAGGCAGAAGAATTTACGAAACCGCTTGAATTGAAAAAAGGCTCGCGAGTTAATCTGGCGCTTTCTATGAAAGCGCTAAAATTAGGGGCTGCTAAAATTGCGGTTAAGCTAACAAATGAAGCCGGGT
Organism: Hyphomicrobiales bacterium 4NK60-0047b; assembly: GCA_040367435.1. Lineage (NCBI taxonomy): Bacteria > Pseudomonadati > Pseudomonadota > Alphaproteobacteria > Hyphomicrobiales > Hyphomicrobiales bacterium 4NK60-0047b. Next base: position 277,971 of record BAABWY010000005.1, read on the forward strand.
TTAGTCTTGCTCATTCTTACGACATTCAGGTGAATCCACCACAACCTGATGCCTCTTGGCGCACTGTTAAGATGCTTTCAGCAAATGGAGGGAAACTCTCACTTACGACAGATGTATTTGCTGACCTCATTCCTGAGACAGCCAGTGGCTCTGTGACCATTGGCAACAGAGCGGGACTTGATGTGACGGGTATTTTTGAAGCTTTGAAACGCTATCCTTATGGTTGCGCTGAGCAAACAACAAGCCGCGCTATGCCGCTTCTCTATGTCTCACGCATTGCGCCTCTCTATGGGCAATCGATTGCGAAGGATCTTCCGAAACAGATGGAGAAGGCCATTGCTCGTCTTGCCTCTTTGCAAAATAGCCAGGGTGGGTTTGGGCTTTGGTCACCGCATAGCGCTGATATGTGGCTGACAGCTTATGTTACTGACTTTCTCACCAGGGCTAAAGAGCAGAGCTACTCTGTACCGCCTGAGATGATAACAACAGCGCTTGCTCGATTGAAAAATACTGTGAATTTTGCCAGTGACTTTTCAAAGGGTGGTGAGGACTTGGCCTATGCGCTTTATGTTCTAGCGCGCAACGGCGAAGCGAATATTGGTGATCTGCGCTATTATGCTGACACGAAAATTAAAAACTTCTCAACAGCGCTAGCTCAATCACAAATTGCGGCCAGCCTTGCTATGTATGGAGACCAGGCTCGCTCCCAAGCGGCCTTTAAGGTGGCGTTTGAAAGCATTATTAATGCACAAGTACAAACTGGCACTGGATATTATCGTCGTGACTTTGGCACAGACCTGCGCGACAGAGCAGCCATCCTGGCCCTTAGCGCTGAAGTTAAATCAAAAGCTGTGCCACAAGCCAAACTCATAAAAGCTGTGCTACAGGCGCGTAGTGAAAAAACGATTACTTCAACTCAAGAAAATGCGTGGATGCTACTTGCTGCCAATGCACTCGAAGCAACAGACAGGTCGATCTTACTTGAGATTAATGGTGAAGAAAAACAGGGTGAGCAGCGTTATAACTTCACCCCATCCGAATTATCTCAATCACCTTTTTCAGCCATGAATAAAGGTGCTGAAGATGTAAGCGCTATTTTGACCATTCATGGTAGTTCAGAAAACCCGCTACCAGCACTTGAAAAAGGCATTGGTTTGAAGCGTCAATTCTTCACCATGTCGGGTAAGGAAATCTCGCTTATCAATGCGAAACAAAATGACCGGGTTGTTGTTGTCCTCACCATTTCTGACAATGAATATAAGGGAGGGCGATTACTTCTCACTGATCGTCTGCCAGCTGGCTATATGATTGAAAATCCGAAACTGATGAGCAGTGCGAATTTACGAGGCTTTAAATGGCTTAAGGTTGGGGCTTATCCGACACATCAAAGCTTTAGGGATGATAAGTTTGTTGCCGCGTTTAACCTTGCAACCAGGTATAACAAATCTGAACCTCGCCTAATCCGGGTTGCTTATATTATGAGAGCAGCTTTCCTTGGCCGGTATATTCACCCGGCAGCGAATGTTGAGGATATGTACCGCCCTAACCGGTTTGCTCGGACGAATGCTCAGAACATACTGATTGAAAAGCCTTAAGTTGAAAGATCGAAACATGAAAGTCTGGTCTTACATTCGTCAGAGTTTAGAGCGCGCTTACAATAAAAGTGCGCTCCCTCTCTTCGCATGGATTAGCTCAATCTGGCGCGGTGTGTTTTTCAGGCGATCTGTTTTAGCACTTACACTTCTGGCTGGGGTGTTCATTATATCCGAAGCCTCATGGAACCAGATGATGAAGCGGCTGGCTCCGGTTGATCTTACTGAGACCTTTAATACATCTGTTATTGTGGTTGATCGTAATGACCACTTGCTTCGTGCTTTTACAACAACAAATGGGCGGTGGCGGTTGCCCTTGTCTCAAAAAGATGTGGCGCCGCATTATTATGACTTACTCCTCAATTTTGAAGATAAATCCTTTTACAAACATCAAGGAATTGTGCCCAAGGCCTTTTTGCGCGCAGCTTGGCAATGGGGAAAGAACGGCCGCATAATTTCAGGAGGGTCTACACTAACCATGCAAGTTGCCCGCCTGATCTCTACGCATACGTCTCAAGCCCATAGCTCGCGCATGAAAGGCCACCAATCGAAAGACCATAAAGCACCTCGCAATCGCAAATCTTTATGGACGAAATTTGCTCAAATCAAACTTGCCTTAAGGCTTGAAAAACACTTAAGCAAACAGCAAATCATGGAGCTTTATCTACAACTTGCCCCTTTTGGTGGAAACCTGGAAGGGGTTAGAGCGGCTTCTCTTGCTTATTTTGGCAAGGAGCCTAAATCTCTTTCCTTAGCTGAGGCTGCAACCTTAGTGGCTATTCCGCAATCTCCTGAAAGTCGGCGTCCGGATCGCTTTCCTAACCGGGCCAAAAAAGCTCGTGACCGAGTATTACACCGGGCCTTTACAAACGGCGTTATTTCTAAAGGGGATTATTTATACGCTTTGCGACAGAAAATGATTGCAAAGCGCCTAGCTTTTCCAATGATTGCGCCGCACCTTTCTGAGCAAGTTAAGCTTGCGAATAACAAAGACAAAATTATCAAAACCACCCTTCAGCGCCATTTGCAGGAAAAGTTAGAGAAACTTGCCCGCTCTCATGCCCACCGTCTTGGTAAGGGCTTATCTGCAGCGATTTTAGTTGTGAACCATCAAACGGGGGAAGTGCTCTCTCATGTGGGTGCGGCTGATTATTTTGATCATGACCGCTTTGGGCCTATTGATATGACGCGGCGTATAAGATCGCCAGGTTCGACTTTAAAACCTTTTATTTATGGGATGGGGTTTGATGCAGGACTTGCTCACCCGGAAACCCTGATTGAAGATGCACCTGTTCGCTATGGGCTTTATGCACCAGAGAATTTTGATGGAAAATTTCACGGCACGGTAACACTTCGAAAGGCCCTTCAAACCTCGTTGAATATCCCGGCTGTTAAATTACTGGCTTCCATTAAACCTGCACGATTTAGTGCGCGCTTTCGTTATGCAGGCATTCATAAAACCATACCTAACAACCTTGCCATTGCGCTTGGCGGGGTTGGGTTTAGCCTTTTTGATTTAACAAGAGGCTATTTACATATTGCAAACCCGGAAAGTGCTGTTGAGCTTCATACGTTGAAATCAGAGGGGCGTACCTCGCACGCTAAGGTTTTTAAGCACCGCCCTCTTCTTAGCCGGCAAGCCGCTTATTATGTTAGCCATATTTTAAGAGGAGCCACCCCACCCAAAAACGCAAAACCTGGTGAACTTGCCTATAAAACAGGGACATCTTATGGCTATAGAGATGGATGGGCTGTTGGGTTTGATGGGAAATATTTGGTCGCTGTTTGGATCGGCCGCCCTGATGGAGGGCCGACGACAAATCTCACTGGCATTGGGGCTGCCGGCCCGCTTCTTTTTGATGCGTTTCAACATATTGGAGAAAAACGGGTGCCATTTCACTCTGCACCCTCAGGCATTGTCACTGCCAGCGGTGATGATTTGCCGCCGCCGCTTAGGTTCTTTGATAAAAAGAAGCGCCGGATGACTGCAAATTCGAAAGACGCCGTGATAGACCAGGTGCAAATTGCTTTTCCCCCTAAAGGTGCTGAATTTTACATGTCTAATCAGCGGCGCAATAAATTTCAAATAGCTCTCAAAGCTACGGGCGGGAAATTGCCTCTCACCTGGCTGGTTGATGGCCGATTGGTTTCTTCTAAAGCTTTCGAACGAGAAAGCTCATTTCAACCGAATGAAAAAGGGTTTGTCGAATTTTCTGTGATTGATGCCCTTGGTAAAACTGACCGTGTGCAGATCCGCGTGAGGTAAATGGCTTTTATCTCTATCTTTCTCACGACTATTGCTTTCTTAGTGGTGCTTCAGATTGCCCACCAGCAACCGCGCCGGTGTCATGTCCGTGCTCTGAAGTAGAGCACTCCCTTCTTCGTATGGTGAGGTTTGTGATTTACTCTCACTTGATTTAACGATTATCACATGCATTTTACTGCCTGTGTTTATAGTTTGTCTTGCTCTTTAAAATTTATGGTTCTATTCGTTAATGAGAATGTACGAAAATTCTTTAAATTCTGAATAGGGTCTCATGTTGAACAGAGCTGGTACTTTTCTTTCCTCACTTTCTCCTCATCTCTGTTGGAGATTGTTTTGGCTCATCGGTTTTTTGCTTTGCGCTCTTGCCTTCGGCTTTCATTTTTTCTCAGATAATTTTTCATATGCGTACCGTGTACGTGAAATGCCCATTCCGACTTTGGTTTTTGGGCTTTTTCTAACAGGTTGTCTGTTTATTGGTTTACGGTTTTTGGTCCCTAAACTTATAGCTGAAGACCAAAAGCCTGCATTTTCATTAGGCTTTATATCACTCTCTCCTCTTTGTGCTCTTTTTGCGCTTGGCCTTTTAGCTCGGCTTTTACTGCTATTTAGTGAACCGGTTTTAGAAGATGATTACCATCGTTATTTATGGGATGGTGGTGTGTTGGCGCATGGGATTAGCCCTTACAAATACAGCCCATCAGATATTTTGGAGAGTGAAGATACGCCGATGATGTTAAAAGAGCTCTCTTCATGGGCCGCTCCCGTGCCAGAGCGAATTAATCACTCTGATTTGAGAACCATTTACCCAGCTGGCGCTCAAGCTTTATTTTCTGTGTCACATTTTTTTGGTCCCTGGTCTCTCACGGCATGGCGTATCATGATCCTTATTGCTGAGCTGACAAGTTTTGCAGTTCTGCTTTCCATGCTCTCGCATGTGGCAAGGTCTCCCCTTTGGATCAGCCTTTATTGGTGGAATCCCCTGGTGATTAAAGAGCTGATGAATTCAGCTCATATGGAAGCTGTTATGATGCCTTTTTTGCTTGGCGGTATATATCTCGCCATGAAAGGCCTTTATGCCCGTTCGAGTTTCATTTTAAGTTTAGCAGCCAGCATTAAATTTTGGCCGGCATTGCTTTTACCGCTTGTATGGAAGGTTTTGCTCAAACGGCCGTTCATTTTATGCGTTTCAATTATCCTTTCATTATTTATTGGCGCGGTGATTGTTTGGCCATTTCTTCAATCGGGCTTGAATGAAAGCTCGGGTCTTGTGGTTTATGGTGTGAAATGGAAGACCAACTCTGCCTTTTTCCCTCTATTTGAAAGTCTCGTTTTATTTTTTACAGACTTGTTTTCATTCTCCCAAAAAACGGGCTCTTTATTAGCTAGAGCCATAGTCGGTTTATTTTTGGTTGGACTTGTTTTTTGGTTTGCCTTCACTAAATCTTTAAATAGTAGAAACAAAAATGAACGCTCTTTGTTTGCCCTTAGTTTTATCTGCTTTACACTCTTCCTACTGAGCCCAGCACAATTCCCCTGGTATTTTGTTTGGGTCGCGCCATTCTTGGTTTTTTATCCACTTTGGGGATTTGTTGTTCTGGTACCTTTTATGGCGTTTTATTATTTAGGGTTTTATTTTAACACTATTGACGCACTTAGAGATTATAAATTTTTACTTAGTTTTCTCATTTGGTTGCCGGTATGGGGTCTGCTTGCATTTGAGCTTTTAAATAATAGGAGACGCTCAGTTGCGCCTGTCTAAAAAAATATGCGTAATCATCCCGGCTTTAAATGAAGAAAACGCCATTGGCGATGTTATCCGTGATTTACCCGAGTTTGTTGATCAAATAATTGTCGCTGACAATGGCTCTAAAGATGATACAGCGCCAATTGCTGCAAGCCTTGGTGCTGATGTGGTTTATGAGCTTGAGCCTGGTTATGGTGCAGCCTGCCTTAGAGGTATGAGCGCGGTTCGTGATGCTGAGGTGATTTGTTTTCTTGATGGTGACTATTCGGACTTTCCTGAAGATTTAGCCCATTTGGTGGACCCTATTCTCAAGGATGAAGCTGATTTTGTGGTTGGCTCTCGAACTGGTGGTCAGGTCGAGAAAGGTGCACTTACACTGCCGCAAATTTTTGGCAACAGGCTTGCCTGTTTTCTTATGAACAGAATTTGGGGGACGTCCTTCACTGATCTCGGGCCGTTTCGCGCAATTGATGCGGAGACGCTAAAGAATTTGCAAATGCAAGACAGAAATTTTGGTTGGACAATAGAGATGCAGATTAAAGCGCATATTTTGGATGCGCGAATTATTGAAGTTCCAGTTCGATATCGTCAACGCATTGGTGTTTCAAAAATTTCTGGCACGATTAGTGGGACTTTTAAAGCCGGGTATAAGATTTTAGCGACCATCTATAAATACCGGAAATTAGAGAAGTGATTTCACGGAACGTAACTTCTGATACTTTCATCATTGATTAACTGGCCCCAATGATTGTTGTAGGGGTGAACTTTGGTCGTTGTATTGGTTTCTATTTTAGTTTCATTTTTCGAAACGTCTATTCGGCTAAGTTTTTTATCGTTGAGTTTTACTTTCGCCTTTTTATCATCTTCATCGAATTTATATAGCGGTGCTCCTTGATTGGCCCAGCCAAAAATACCTTCCTCAAGATTATAAATTTCTTTCGCACCTATTTCTTTTAGGCTTTGCCCTAAATAGTTTGCCATTTTTGTTGAACGCACACCAACAGAACAATAGAAAATGATTTCCTTGCCTTTAATCTGTTCGCCATATTTTTTTAAAAAAGAACTTTTCCAGGTCGAGGGAAGCAATAGCTTGGCATCTTTAATGTGACTTACTTCAAACTCATCTTTTTCTCTCACGTCAAAAATCAGATAATTATCTTTATCTTTTGTTTGCAGAGCCGCCATTAATTTTTCGCGGGAAATATGCTTCACGCTCTTATAATCATCAATGATGTTTTGATGGATATTTTTTAAGGAAAACAGTTTCATCTCCGCCTGTGCATTTAAGATTCCAGCCAACAAAATAGCAACGGCGATTGCTCCTTTAAGAAGATATGCTTGCACTCTTTCCATAAAATTTCAAAACCCGTTTTAAATTTTCTTAGTTTTAGATCTTTGGCTTTTTAAGATGCTTAGCTGCTGCTATGAGCGCTTGGCCGTAACTTATTCCACCATCATTTGCTGGTAACTCACTTTGTATTATGGGAATAAACCCATTTTTTTCAAGGAGTAAAGCCAGATTTTCTAGAAGTGTATTATTTTGAAAACACCCGCCTGACAAGGCAATTTTTAGCTTATTGTCTGGATCGCCTAGCTTTTCATCTATGTTTAGACTATGCACAGCTCCCTTGATCCAATCCAATAAAATATATGTGAGGCTTTTGTGGAATTTGGTCGCGATGTAGCTTTTTGATTTTTCTTGATCTAAATCTTCAAAAAGGGCCTTCCAAAGAAGTGAAAAATTAACCCTGTTTATCTGCCCATCGCACTCATATTCGGCTTTATATAATTCTTCTATAGGAAGTGCTTTATATAATTCCTGGCTCACTAGGGCTTCTAATTGCATGGCGGCTTCGCCTTCATATGTCACCTCATCGAGTGAGAGTTCAAGGCTGGCGGCTACTGCATCAAACAAACGGCCACATGAGGAACTTATGGGAGAATTTATACCTTTCTTCATCATGGCATTTAGAGTGGATAGCGGTTTTTCTCTCATATGCTTCACTACAGAGAGACCACCATATTGACACTCGATTTCTTGCCAACCAAGCGTTTGCTCACAATGAGAGTAGAGATTGCGCCATGGCTCTTTTACAGCTGCGCTGCCACCTAAAAGAGGAACACCTTCAAAAGCTCCGATGCGTTTGAACTCTGTATAATCTCCGTAGTGCAACTCTCCACCCCAAATGGTTCCATCTTCTCCAAAACCTATGCCATCGAGAATCAGTCCTAAGCACTTTTCGTCATTTAGTCCGTGGTTATTTTCACCAAGAGCGCTGGCCATATGAGCATGATGGTGCTGGGTTCTTATGAGGGGAACCTGATCTTTTTCGCTTTGGCCCTCCCCTAGTTTAGAAGAGAGATATTCCGGGTGCTCATCCACAACGCGAAACTCTGGCTCGAATTCAAACAAGTCAGTGTAGAGCGCTATGGTTTGCTGGTAAGCTTCAAAAGTTGGCACATGCTCTAAATCTCCCAGATGCTGCGAGAGAATTGCTTCGCCGTTTTTCAGCATACAAAAGGTAGATTTTAACTCAGCCCCGCAGGCAATAAGGTCTGGAGCTTCTTCAAAACCCTTAGGCAAGGAAATTGGAGCCGGGGCATAACCTCTTGCTCGGCGCAGTATGGTAGTATTTTCATTTACAACTCGAACCACACTATCATCAACTCTATTAGTGATGTGGCGATTATGGAGCAAAGCAAAATCAGCAACGTCTCTTAGCTCTGTTTGCGCTTCTTCATTTGTTATCAGTTGCGGCATGTTTGACAAATTGCCGCTTGTCATAATCAACGGCTCATCGAACTCAGCTAGTAGCAGATGATGCAAAGGTGTGTTTGGAAGCATGATGCCTATTTCATGCAAACCGGGTGCAATGGCTTCTGGTAATTTATCGATTCTTTTTTTGGCACTCGTTTTTTTCACTAGGACAATTGGAGCAACTGGACTTTCAAGTTGCATCAGTGCTTCTTCTGAAAAGAGACCGATCTCTTTTGCCTGCGTGCTGTCTTTGCACATCAAAGCAAACGCTTTATTTGAGCGTTTTTTTCTTTTGCGCAAGGTTTCGACAAGATCACCGTCCCTGGCCAGACAACAAAGGTGAAAACCACCAAGCCCTTTTATTGCTCCAATGTAACCAGCTTTAATCAGCTCTGCGGCATTTTTAATGACATCTTCTTGGACTATGTTGGTTGATGGCTTGGTTGTTTGGCTTAACCATTTAAGCTCTAGTTCCGGCCCGCAGTTTGGGCAGGCGATGGGTTGTGCGTGAAAACGCCTGTCGCCTGGATCTTCATATTCTTTTTGGCATTGATCACACATTTTAAAAGGTGCCATTGAGGTTGCTCTTCTGTCATAAGGCGCTTCATAAATGATTGAGAGCCTTGGGCCACAATGCGTGCAATTGGTAAACGGGTATCTGTATCTATTCTCATTTGGTGACATTATCTCTTTAATGCAGGCCTTACAGGTGGCGGCATCTGGTGAGATTTGTGTTTGCATTTCGCTTTGTTCACTAGGGCGAATTCTAAAGGACAGAAATTGTTGAAACTTATGAGCGACACTGGTTTTAATTTTTGTGATTTTGGCAAGCGGTGGAATTTCAGCTTCTAAACGTTTTAAGAATTGCTCTTGTTCACCCTCATTGAAATTCAGGATGATTTGCACACCTTGCCCGTTGTTTAAAACTTCACCTTTCAACCCCATGTCATTTGCCAGCTGCCAGACAAAGGGACGAAACCCAACGCCTTGCACAATACCTGAAATGGTTATTATGCTTGTTTTATGCTTGTTGGTTTCATGAGGCATTAAAATTTAACCGCTTATTTTGATTTGCTTTTTCATAAACTATCAAGAGCGGTACGGCTTGTCAGTTCTATTTCTTGTTTTGGCTTAACAGAGAGAAGGGACATTTGGTAGCACGACGTCAAGAGAAGGCTGTGCGCATGCTCAATCACTCTTACTCACTATCTTACAATCTTTAACTCACCTTGAAGGCCATTGAGAAAATCTTTAGCTGGAACAGATTTTTTTCCTTCTCGTTGTACTTCAAGAAGTTGAACGCACCCTGTTTCGCAGTCTATGATTAATTCATCTTCATTTTTATCTTTAACTGCATTTTCCTGGTCTTTAGGTAGTGCAGATCTGATGACTTTTATCCGCTCTTTTTTATCATTCGTTTTTAACATTTCAAACCATGCACCAGGAAACGGACTTAAGCCCCGAATGTGATTGTGAATGTCTTCGGCTGACCCAGACCAATTGATCTTACTCTCAGCTTTTGAGATTTTCTTTGCATAAGTCACACCTTCTGTCGGCTGCGGCGTTGGAACAAGAGAGCCACGCTCTAAGGCATCTAATGCGCGACCTAACAGGTCTGCGCCTCGGACCATCATTTCGTCATGCAAATCACCGGCTGTCATTGTCTCACCAATGGGAATATGTTCGCTTAACAAAATATCACCGGTGTCTAAGCCTTCATCCATTTGCATGATCATGACGCCAGTGCCGCTATCTCCTGCCATAATCGCACGTTGGATGGGAGCGGCGCCGCGCCACCTTGGTAGCAAAGAGCCATGAACATTTAGGCATCCATAGGCGCACGCCTCTAAAATGGAAGTGGGAAGCAAAAGGCCATAGGCTACAACGATAGCAATATCAGCGTTTAACGCTTTAAACGCTTCCACCTGCTCTTCTTTTTTCAAGGACGTAGGAGTGAAGACGTCCAAGCCAGTTTGCTCTGCAAACTCATGAACGGGCGTTTTGCGCACCTTGCCACCGCGGCCTGCTTTTCTTGGTGGCTGGCTATAAACACCGACGACTTCATGGCCCTTGTTCATGATTTCAGCTAATGTTGGAATTGAGAACTCTGGCGTTCCCATAAATATTACACGCAAGGTCATGATGGTCTCTTTTGGTCTATTAGGGGCACTATATGCTTATTAAAGTGCTACCGACTTTTTAGCTTTGGCGAATTTTTTAATGACGCGATCTCTACGTAATTTAGAGAGGTAATCAATAAAGAGCACGCCATCTAGGTGATCGATTTCATGCTGAACGACTGTTCCGAGCAATCCTTCACACTCTCTTTCTTGTTCCTTGCCCTCTTCATCACGATACCCAACTTTAACAATCGCTGGTCGTTCGATTTCTGCGAAATATTCTGGGATGGAAAGGCAACCTTCTTCATAAACAGAGCGGTCATCTGATGAACTTAAAATTTTTGGATTGATCATGATGATCGGTTCTTTTTCGTCATCTTCTTTTTGTGCAGCATCCATCACTATCAATCGGATAGGAATATTAATTTGCGGCGCAGCAAGGCCGACACCCGGGGCGTCATACATTGTCTCAAGCATGTCTTGCATAAGCGTTTTTAGCTCTGAGGTTATGTCTTCAATTGGTGAACAATTCTCCCTTAAAACTGGATCAGGAATTGTTATGATTTCTTTTAATGCCATTCTCGTCTTTCGTCACTCAATTCAAAACTAGCCCTAAAACTCCTCAAAAAGGAGCATTCTTTTGGCAAAACTTGCCTTTTTCTTGGCTGATAGATACCTTAATTCTCTTGAAGGTGAAAGAGTTATATAGGGACTAAACCCTAGTTAACAGAAATAAATATCGGCATTTCTTAAAGCAGAGCTGCTTTACTAAAACTTCTTTTCACATCATCATATTAAGTAACAAACCTATTGGGGACAAGGTTATGACAACAAGCGATACTCAGAATACTCTGACGACTCAAAGCAAAAGCGTGGTTTTTCCTCTTATTTTGCTCATACTCTATTTCGTATTAATGGTTTGGCTTGCGATTGATCCCTATAGCCGTGCGACCTGGTTTGCTGAGAATTTGCCCGTTTGGATTGTGGTTGGGCTATTGGTGCTCACTTATCGCTCTTTTCAATTTTCAAATCTCTCTTACTTTTTGATGTTTTTCTTTCTCTGTTATCATACCATTGGTGGGCACTACACATTTTCACGCGTTCCGTTTGATTTTTTCAATGATTTCATTGGCTCAGAGCGGAATAATTTTGACCGTGTTGGGCATTTTCTTGTTGGTGTTTTTGCCTATCCAACAGCTGAACTTTTTATACGAAAGGGCTGGGTCAATGGTTCAAAACTTGCTGCCTTGATAGGCTTTTTAGCAGTGAGTACCTGGGCTGGGCTTTATGAAGTGATAGAGATGATTTATGCCGTTAATTATGGCGGTGATGAAGCAGCTGATTTTCTTGGTAGCCAGGGCGATATCTGGGACGCGCAAAAAGATATTGCCATGGATATGCTGGGAGCTGTATTATTTGGTGCGCTATATTTATTCTGTGGGACGAGGAAAGAAGACTAGGGTTAGTTTC